>DASUOY010000640.1:0-4269 GCA_036276395.1 Pseudomonas sp. | reverse complement strand
TTCTCGCGCTGCATCTTCTGCGGCCTGTGCGAGGAAGCCTGTCCGACGACCGCGATCCAGCTGACGCCGGACTACGAGATGTGCGAGTACGACCGCCAGAACCTGGTGTACGAGAAAGAGCACCTGACGATCAGCGGCCCGGGCAAGAACCCGGACTACAACTTCTACCGCGTAGCCGGTATGGCCATTGCCGGCAAGCCCAAAGGCGCCGCGCAGAATGAAGCCGAGCCGATCAACGTAAAAGGCCTGCTGCCTTAAGGACGTATATGGAATTCGCTTTCTACCTCGCCGCCGGCGCTGCCGTGGCCTCCACCGTGCGGGTGATCAGCGCCAGCAATCCGGTGCATGCCCTGCTCTATCTGATCGTCTCGCTGCTGGCCGTGGCCATGTGCTTCTTCGCCCTCGGCGCGCCCTTTGCCGGCGCCCTGGAGATCATCGTCTACGCCGGCGCCATCATGGTGCTGTTCGTTTTCGTGGTGATGATGCTCAACCTCGGCCCGGCTGCCGCCGAACAGGAAATCAAATGGCTGACACCCGGCATCTGGACCGGCCCGGCCATCCTCAGCGCGCTGCTGCTCGGCCAACTGCTCTATGCCCTGTTCCAGGCCCCGAGTGGTGCCTCCATCGGCCTGGTGACGGTCGACGCCAAGGCTGTCGGCATTGCCCTGTACGGCCCCTACCTATTGGCCGTGGAGCTGGCTTCCATGCTGCTGCTCGGCGCGCTGGTCGCCGCCTACCACCTCGGTCGCCACGATGCCAAGGAGCCAACTGCATGAATGCGATTCCCATGGAGCACGGCCTGGCGCTGGCCGGCGTGCTGTTTAGCCTCGGCCTGATCGGCCTGATGGTACGGCGCAATATCCTGTTTATCCTGATGAGCCTGGAAGTGATGATGAACGCCACCGCCCTGGCCTTCGTGGTCGCAGGCAGCCGCTGGGTGCAGGCCGATGGCCAGGTGATGTTTATTCTGGTGATCACCCTGGCAGCCGCCGAGGCCAGTATCGGCCTGGCGATCCTGCTGCAGCTGTATCGCCGCTTCCACACCCTCGATATCGACGCTGCCAGCGAGATGCGCGGATGAATCTTCTATTCCTGACTTGTCTGTTCCCCCTAATCGGCTGGTTTCTGCTGGCCTTCTCCCGTGGCCGCCTCTCCGAGAACCTGTCCGCGCTGATCGGCGTCGGCTCGGTCGGCCTGTCGGCACTGACCGCTGGCTGGGTGATGCTGCAGTTCAACCTCAACCCGCCGGAAAACGGCGTGTTTACCCAGGTGCTGTGGCAGTGGATGTCGGTTGGCGCCTTCCAGCCCAGCTTTACCCTGTATCTGGACGGCCTGTCGCTGACCATGCTCGGCGTGGTCACCGGCGTCGGCTTCCTTATCCACCTGTTCGCCAGCTGGTATATGCGCGGTGAAGAGGGTTACTCGCGCTTCTTCGCCTACACCAACCTGTTTATCTTCAGCATGCTGATGCTGGTGCTGGGCGATAACCTGCTGGTGCTGTACTTCGGCTGGGAAGGCGTGGGGCTGTGTTCCTACCTGCTGATCGGCTTCTACTTCAAGCACACGCCCAACGGCAACGCGGCGCTTAAGGCCTTTATCGTCACCCGCGTCGGCGACGTGTTTATGGCCATCGGCCTGTTTATCCTGTTCCTGCACCTCGGCACCCTGAATATCCAGGAGCTGATGGTGCTGGCGCCGCAGAAGTACGTGGCTGGTGACAGCTGGTTGTGGATCGCCACCCTGATGCTGCTCGGCGGCGCGGTCGGTAAATCCGCCCAGCTTCCGCTGCAGACCTGGCTGGCCGATGCCATGGCCGGCCCGACCCCGGTCTCCGCGCTGATCCACGCGGCGACCATGGTGACCGCCGGCGTCTACCTGATCGCGCGAACCCACGGCCTGTTCCTGCTGACCCCGGAGATTCTCGAGCTGGTCGGCATAGTCGGCGGCGTGACCCTGGTGCTGGCCGGCTTCGCCGCTCTGGTGCAGACCGATATCAAGCGCATCCTCGCCTACTCGACCCTGAGCCAGATCGGCTACATGTTCCTCGCCCTCGGCGTGCAGGCCTGGGACGCGGCGATCTTCCACCTGATGACCCACGCCTTCTTCAAGGCCCTGCTGTTCCTCGCCTCCGGTGCGGTAATCAACGCCTGCCACCATGAGCAGAACATCTTCAAGATGGGCGGCCTGTGGAAGAAACTGCCGCTGGCCTACGCCAGCTTTATCGTCGGTGGCGCCGCCCTGGCCGCACTGCCGCTGATTACCGCCGGCGTCTATTCCAAGGACGAGATCCTCTGGGAAGCCTTCGCCAGCGGCCATCAGGAACTGCTGTATGCCGGCCTGGTCGGCGCCTTTATGACCTCGCTCTACACCTTCCGCCTGATCTTCATCGCCTTCCACGGCGAGCAGCAGACCGAGGCCCATGCCGGCCATGGCGTGGCTCACTGGTTGCCGCTAGTGACCCTGATTGTATTGTCGACCTTCGTCGGCGCGCTGATCACCCCGCCGCTGGCTGGCGTGCTGCCGCAGAGCATCGGCCATGCCGGTGGCGCAGCCCAGCACAGCCTGGAAATCGCCTCGGGGGCCATCGCCATCATCGGCATAGTGCTGGCCGCCCTGCTGTTCCTCGGCAAGCGCAGCCTGGTCAACGCCGTGGCGCAAAGCGCCCCGGGACGTTTGCTGTCGGCCTGGTGGTTCGCCGCCTGGGGCTTCGACTGGCTCTACGATCTGCTCTTCGTCAAGCCGTACCTGCTGGCCTGCCGTCTGCTCGGGCGTGACCCGATCGACCGCAGCATCGGCCTGATCCCGCGCCTGGTTAGAGGCGGCAACACCCTGCTGGCTCGCGCTCAGACCGGCCAGACACGCTGGTACGCCACATCTATCGCCGGGGGCGCCGTACTGGTGCTCGGCCTGCTGCTGATTCTGAATTAAGGAAACCCGACCGTCATGATTCTGCCCTGGCTAATCCTGATCCCCTTTATCGGCGGCCTGCTGTGCTGGCAAGGCGAGCGCTTCGGCAATATCCTGCCGCGCTGGATCGCCCTGCTGACCATGTGCCTGCTGTTCGGCCTGGGCCTGTGGCTGTGGGCCACCGGCGACTTTAGCCTGGCCCCCGCGCCAGGCGCCGACCCAGTCTGGGCCGCCGAATTCCAGCTGCAGTGGATCGAGCGTTTCGGCATCAGCGTGCACCTGGCGCTGGACGGCCTGTCGGTGCTGATGATCAGTCTTACCGGCCTGCTCGGCGTGCTCTCGGTGCTCTGCTCCTGGCACGAGATCCAGAACCGCGTCGGTTTCTTCCACCTC
Source organism: Pseudomonas sp. (assembly GCA_036276395.1). Lineage (GTDB taxonomy): Bacteria > Pseudomonadota > Gammaproteobacteria > Pseudomonadales > Pseudomonadaceae > Aquipseudomonas. Next base: position 969 of record DASUOY010000640.1, on the reverse strand, counting down.
AACCTGATGTGGATTCTCGGCGGCGTGGTCGGTGTATTCCTCGCCATGGACCTGTTCCTGTTCTTCTTCTTCTGGGAAATGATGCTGGTGCCGATGTACTTCCTCATCGCGCTCTGGGGTCACAGCGGCAGCGATGGTAAGACGCGTATCTACGCCGCCACCAAGTTCTTTATCTTCACCCAGGCCAGCGGCCTGATCATGTTGGTGGCGATCCTCGGCCTGGTATTCGTGCACTTCGACCAGACCGGCGTGCTGACCTTCAACTACGCCGATCTGCTGAAGACCCAGATGGCCCCTGGCACCGAGTACATCCTGATGCTCGGCTTCTTTATCGCCTTCGCGGTGAAGTTCCCGGTGGTGCCCTTCCACTCCTGGCTGCCGGACGCCCACGCCCAGGCGCCGACCGCAGGCTCCGTGGACCTGGCCGGCATCCTGCTGAAAACCGCCGCCTACGGCCTGATGCGCTTCGCCCTGCCGCTGTTCCCCAATGCCTCGGCCGAGTTCGCGCCGATCGCCCAGTGGCTCGGTGTGTTCGCCATCGTCTACGGCGCCCTGCTGTCGTTCGCACAGACCGACATCAAGCGCCTGGTGGCCTTCTCCAGCGTGTCGCACATGGGTTTTGTGCTGATCGCCATCTACTCCGCCAGCGAGATTGCCCTGCAGGGCGCGGTGGTGCAGATGCTCGCCCACGGCCTGTCCGCTGCCGCACTGTTTATCCTCTGCGGCCAGCTGTATGAGCGCCTGCACACCCGCGATATGCGCGAGATGGGCGGGGTCTGGGCGCGCATGCCCTGGCTGCCGGCGGTAAGCCTGTTCTTCGCCGCCGCAGCGCTGGGCCTGCCGGGCACCGGCAACTTCGTCGGCGAGTTCCTGATCCTGATCGGCAGCTTCCAGGCCGCGCCCTGGGTCACCGTAGTGGCCGCCACCGGCCTGGTGTTCGGCTCGGTCTACTCGCTGATCATGATCCAC
>DASUOY010000639.1:0-4655 GCA_036276395.1 Pseudomonas sp. | reverse complement strand
GGCGATCCCGTTCTTCCTGCTGTCCGGCGCCTTTATGACCACCGGCGGGGTGGCCAAGCGCCTGATCGATTTCGCCAACGCCTGCGTCGGCCATATCCGTGGTGGCCTGGCGATTTCCGCGGTGCTGGCCTGCATGCTGTTCGCCGCGCTATCCGGCTCCTCGCCGGCCACAGTAGCCGCGGTGGGCTCCATCGCCATCGCCGGCATGGTGCGCTCCGGTTACCCGCAGGCGTTCGGCGCCGGCATCGTGTGTAACGCTGGCACCCTGGGCATCCTGATCCCGCCGTCGATCGTCATGGTGGTCTACGCCGCCGCCACCGAACAGTCGGTGGGCAAGCTGTTTATGGCTGGCGTGATCCCCGGCATCTTGCTCGGCGTGGTGCTGATGACGGCGATCTATATAGTCGCGCGCAAGATGAACCTGCCAGCCATGCCACGGGCCAGCCTGCGCGAGCTGCTGAGCACCGCACGCAAGGCCATCTGGGGCCTGCTGCTGATGGTGATCATCCTCGGCGGCATCTACTCGGGCATGTTCACCCCGACCGAAGCGGCGGCGGTGGCGGCGGTCTATGCCGGCTTCGTGGCACTGTTCGTGTACAAGGACATGACCATACACGAGTGCCCCAAGGTGCTGCTGGAGTCCGGCAAGCTCTCCATCATGCTGATGTTTATCATCGCCAACGCCATGCTCTTCGCCCATGTGCTGACCACCGAGCAGATCCCCCAGACCATTACCGCCTGGGTCATCGACATGGGCCTGCAGCCCTGGCAGTTCCTCTTGGTGGTGAACATCGTGCTGCTGGTGGCCGGGGCCTTTATGGAGCCCTCGGCGATCATCCTGATCCTCGCGCCAATCCTCTTCCCGATTGCCGTGAAGCTGGGCATCGACCCCATCCACCTGGGCATCATCATGGTGGTGAACATGGAGATCGGCCTGATCACCCCGCCGGTGGGGCTCAACCTGTTCGTCACCTCGGCGGTCACCGGCATGCCGCTGACCGCCGTGGTCAAGGCTGCCTGGCCCTGGTTGATGCTGCTGTTGAGCTTCCTGATCGTGATCACCTACGTGCCGGCCATCTCTCTGGCCCTGCCGAATTGGCTAGGTATGAGCTAACAGCTACTCCTGCGGGTGCTCCCCAGCACCACTCTCAGCCCGGCCTTAGCGCCGGGCTTTTTTTCTTCTGGCTGCGCACGGCGCACAGCAGCAGACGCGCCCCCGGCTTCACATAGCTGCTATACCCAGCTATGGGAAACCCTGGAGGCATGCGATGCGGCACAGCATAGGCTTGCGCCTGAACGTCCTGTTCGTCCTGCTGGTCACCCTGCTGCTGGCGGGCTCGGGGGCCTGGGCTTACTGGCGCCTGGCGGCGCAACTGAACCATGACTACCAGCAGACGCGCAGCAACCTGCAACAGCGCCTGCAGATCAACCTGGTCAACCCGGTGTGGAACCTCGACAGCCTGACCCTCGGGGAAAACCTCAGCGCCGAGTTGCAGCCGCCGATACGCGGCATCGCCGTGTACCTGGATACCGGCGAGCTGATGGGTGCAAGCGGCCTGCTGGCGGATAAGAACCCAGTTATCGACAAGGATCTCGAACGCCTGCAGTTCGATCTCAACACCCGCCAGTTCGACCAGTCCGAGCTGCTCGCGCGGGTCGAGGTGCTGCTGTCGCGCGAGGAGCTGGAAAGCACCCTGCGCACGCAGGTCTGGCAACGTCTCGGCGAGGTGCTGGCCCTCGACCTGTTGCTGGTGGCGGCGCTGTCGCTAAGCCTGCGCCTGCAGGTGCTCAAGCCGCTGCAGGCGCTGCGCGACGCTCTGCTGCAGGTGGCCGAGCAGCGCGACGCCTCGGCCTCGCTGCTGCAACTGAGCCAGCGCGACGACGAATTCGGCGAGGTGGTGGAGGGTTTCAACCGCATCGCCCAGCGCCTCAACGCCGACCTTGCAGCCAAGCAGCGCGACGAGGAAACCATCCGCCACGCCTACGAGCACCTCAAGCAGACCCAGGCTTCACTGGTCCAGGCGGAAAAGCTCGCCGCCCTCGGCGGCCTGGTGGCCGGCGTCGCCCACGAGATCAACACCCCGCTGGGCATCAGCCTGACCGGGGCCAGCCTGCTCGATGAGGCGACCCAGCGCTTCGCTCAGCAACTGGACAGTGGCCAGGTAAAGAAATCGGAGTTGCAGGACTACCTGCAGACCGCCCGCGAAAGCGTCAGCCTGATCCTCGCCAACGCCGAGCGCGCCGCCCATCTGGTGCAGAGTTTCAAGCAGGTGGCGGTGGACCAGACCAGCGAGGCGCGGCGCAGCTTCGATCTGGCCGACTACCTGGACGAGGTGATCGAAAGCCTGCACCCCACCTTCAAGCGCCGGCCCATCGAGGTGCGCAACGACTTCCCGCGCCATGTGCAGCTGGACGGCTACCCCGGCGCCCTGGCCCAGGTGGTGACCAACCTGCTGGTCAATGCCCTGACCCACGCCTTTGCCCTGGCCGAGCCCGGCCTGATCCGCCTGGGGGGCCAGAGCGAGGGCGATCACCTGGAACTGATCTTCGAGGACAACGGCTGCGGCATCAGCGCCGAACAGCTGCCGCACATCTTCGAACCCTTCTTCACCACGCGCCGTGGGTCGGGCGGCAGCGGCCTGGGCCTGCATGTGGTCTATAACTTAGTTACTAAGCGTATGGGTGGCCAGATTGCAGTGACCAGCACGCCGGGGCAAGGGACCCGCTTCAGCCTGCGGCTTCCGCTGGTCGCCCCGCAAGCCGAGGGCCACCCCTTATGACGACAGAACAGAGCACAACGGACAACGGCCAGGACTGGCTGCTCGACGACAGCCGCGAAACCAGCGCAGCGCCACCCCAACAGGCGCCCTGGCGGGTGCTGATAGTCGACGACGAACCCGACGTGCACAAGGTAACCCGCCTGTCCCTGCGCGATATCCAATACAAGGGCCGCGCCCTGGAACTGCTGCACGCCTATTCCGGCGACGAAGGCTTCCACCTGCTGCGCGAGCACCCGGGCATCGCCCTGGTGTTGCTCGATGTGGTGATGGAAACCGACAACGCCGGCCTGCTGCTGGTGCGGCGCATTCGCGAGGAACTGGGCAACAGCCTGGTACGCATCGTCCTGCGCACCGGCCAGCCGGGCCAGGCCCCGGAACAGGAAGTGATCCTCAGCTACGACATCAACGACTACAAGGCCAAGACCGAACTGAGCGTGCAGCGCCTCTACACCACGGTGATCGCCTCGCTACGCGCTTACGAGAGCCTGCTGTCGATCGAGCGCAGCCGCCAGGGCCTGAGCCAGATACTCGAAGGTTCGAGCAACCTCTACCAGCTGCACTCGCTGCGCGAATTCGCCTCAGGCGTGCTGGCCCTGGTCGGCGCCGTGCTGGATGTCGGCACCCAGGGCATCCTCTGCCTGCGCGAGAACGCCCACAGCGCGCCGCAGGTGCTGGGCGCCACCGGGCGCTTCGCCGACCTGGAGCGCCAGGATCGCCTGGACCCCGCGCACCCCATCTATCCGCAGATCCAGCAGGCTTTCAAGAGCCGCGCCAACCAGCACCAGCCGAGCCACGAAGTGCTCTATATCCCGACCCACGCCAACCACGAGTTCGCCCTCTACTTCACCCCGCCGCGGCCCCTGACCGAGGTCGACAAGGCCCTGCTGGAGGTGTTCTGCAGCCGTATCTCGGCGGCCTTCGACAACCTCAACCATCATCTGCAGATGGCCCGCGCCCAGGAAGCCACGGTGGTGGCCCTGGCCGACCTGGCGGAATTTCGCGACAACGAAACCGGCGAGCATGTGCTGCGCGTGCGCCACTGGACCGACCGCACCGCCCGGCGCCTGGCCGAACTTGGGCATTACCCGGAGCTGCTGACGCCGCGCTTTCTCGAACTGGTGGGCATGGCCAGCATCCTCCACGATGTCGGCAAGGTCGCCACCCCGGACAACGTGCTGTTCAAGCCCGGCCAGCACGACCCGGCGCAGCAGGAGGTGATGCGCCAGCACGCGATCATCGGCGCCACCATCCTGGAGCGGGCGGCGCGCATGGTCGACGGCCAGAGCTACCTGTCCCTCGGCGCCGAGATCGCCAGCGGTCACCACGAGCACTACGACGGCAACGGCTACCCGTCCGCGTTGAGCGGCGCGGCCATTCCGCTATCGGCGCGCATCGTCACCGTGGTGGATGTGTTCGACGCCCTGCTGCACAAGCGCCCCTACAAGGAACCCTGGCCGCTGGAACAAGCCCTGGCCTATATCCGCGAACGCGCCGGCAGCCAGTTCGACCCCCTGGTGGTGGCAGCCTTTCTCGATGTGGTGGACAGGGAATACGCGGCCTATAGCCAGGCCTAGCAGTGTAAAGCCCGCCCTTGCCCAGCGCGGATGCCTGCAGCCTCCAGGCAAGCCCGTCAGGCCACCGCCTGCTGCGCCGCCAACGCCTTGGCCTGCTCGCGCAGGACAAATTTCTGCACCTTTCCGGTGCTGGTTTTCGGCAGCGCGGTAAAAACCACGCAGCCCGGCACCTTGAACCGCGCCATGCGCTGCTGGCAGAAGGCGATCACCTCCTCGGCCGTCAGCTCCGCCCCCGGCTTGGGGGTGACAAAGGCGCAGGGGGTTTCGCCCCATTTCGCATGGGCCATGGCCACCACGGCAG
>DASUOY010000638.1:0-3651 GCA_036276395.1 Pseudomonas sp. | reverse complement strand
CGTAGCTGGAAGGCTTCGCCGCCGCTGCTGCCGCTGGCTATCCAGCTACGCGCCCAGCGGGTGATCAATGCCGGCGGCCTGTTCGCCCAGCAACTGGCCAGCCATACCCAGGGCCTGCACGACGTGCCGCCGCTGCACCTGTGCCAGGGTCGCTACTTTAGCTACAGCGGCCGCTCGCCCTTCCAGCACCTGATCTACCCGATGCCGGAGGCCAATACCGCCGGCCTCGGCATCCACGCCACCCTGGATCTGGGCGGCCAGCTGCGTTTCGGCCCGGACACCCAATACCTCGAACGGATCGACTACCAGGTCGACGAAAACCTGCGTGAGCCATTTGCCATGGCCATCCGCCGCTACTTCCCCGGGCTCGACAGTGCGCGCCTGGTGCCCGGCTATAGCGGCATCCGGCCAAAACTCGCAGGTATAGGGGAACCGGCCGCCGACTTCCTAATCCAAACGCCCGGCGCGCATGGCCTGCCAGGGCTGGTCAACCTGTTCGGCATCGAGTCGCCCGGGCTTACCGCCAGCCTGGCGATTGCCGAGCGCGTGGCCCTGGCCCTGTGAACGACCCGCGCCACACACTCGGCGCTATACTCGCCGACTCAATTCACGCCATCCGAAACAAGGATTCGCACATGAAAGCGCTCGGCAAAATCCTGGGCCTGTTCTTCCTCGGGCTGTTGCTGATCATAGTGGCGCTGGGCTTCGCCCTGACCCACCTGTTCGATCCCAACGACTACAAGGACGAGATCCGCCAGCTGGCCCGCGACAAGGCCAACCTGGAGCTGACCCTCAATGGCGATATCGGCTGGAGCCTGTTCCCCTGGCTCGGCCTGGAGCTGACCGACGCCAGCCTGGCCAGCGCCAGCAGCCCCGACCAGCCCTTCGCCGACCTGCGCCTGCTCGGCCTGTCGGTGCGCGTATTGCCGCTGCTGCGCAAGGAAGTGCAGATGAGCGATATCCGCATCGACGGCCTCAACCTCAAGTTGCAGCGCGACAAACAGGGCCACGGCAACTGGGAAGATATCGGCAAGCCCGCCCAGGCAACTACCGCGCCCGCCACGGCGCCGAACACTCCACCAGCCGGCGAAACCGCCGCCATCCCGGTGGACGACAGCGACACCAGCGTGCAAGGGCTGAAGCTGGATATCGACAGCCTGATCGTCAACAGCGCGCGCATCGACTACCACGATGAGCAGAAGGGCCAGCAGTTCAGCGCCGAAAGCATCCAGCTGACCACCGGCGCAATCCGTGAAGGCGCCGGTGTGCCGTTCAAGCTCAGCGCCTTCTTCGGCAGCAACCAGCCAGTACTGCGCGCCCGCAGCGAACTGCAGGGCGAGCTGCGGTTCGACCGCGCACTCAAGCGCTACCAGCTGGAAGACGCCAAGCTGGCCGGGGAAATCTCCGGCGAACCCTTTGCCGGGCAAACCCTGACCTATTCGGCGCAGGGCCAGTTGCTCCTCGACCTGGCCGCCCAGGTGGCGGAATGGAACGGCCTGAAGCTCTCCGGCAACCAGTTGCGCGCCCTCGGCGAGCTGAAAGTGCGCGACCTCGACAAGCAGCCCAAGCTCAGCGGCGGCCTGTCCATCGCCCCGCTCAACCTGCGCGAGTTTCTCGCCACCATCGGCCAGACCCTGCCGCCGATGAACGACGAAAAAAGCCTCGGCCAGTTCGAACTGGTCACCCGCCTGAGCGGCAGCGATACCAGCCTGAGCCTCGATGAGCTGCAGGTGAAGCTCGACGACAGCAGCTTTAGCGGCCAGATCGCCATTGCCGATTTCGCCAAGCAGGCGCTGCGCGTGCAACTCAAGGGCGACCGGCTGAACCTCGACCGCTATCTGCCGCCGCAATCCAAGGACACCAAGGATGCCAGCGCCGCGCGCAAGGCCGAGGTCAAGGAGAGCGTCGCCAGCGCCGGACAAAGCGGCACCACGCCGCTGCCCAATGCGCCGACCCAGCAAGCCTGGAGCAACACCGCGGTATTGCCAATCGAGGCGCTGCGCAAACTCGACCTGCAACTGGCGCTTGGCCTCGACCAGCTCAGCGTGCAGAAACAGACCATCGACGACTTCAAGCTCAAGGCACAAAGCCGCGGCGGCCTGCTGACCCTGGAAGAAGCGCGCGGCAACCTGGGTAGCGGCAACTTCGCGGCCACCGCGAGCATCGATGGACGCCCGGCCGTGCCGCTGCTCAAGGTGCAGAAAACCCTCAGCGGCATCGCCATCGAACCCTTCCTGAAAAAGCCCGAACAGCCTTCGCCGCTCAAGGGCCTGCTGGACCTCAAGGCCGACCTGAGCACCAGCGGCAACAGCCAGCAAGCCTGGATCGAGGGCCTGAACGGCAGCGCCAACTTTGCCCTGCAGGACGGCGTGCTGGTCGACGCCAACCTCGAACAGCAGCTGTGCCGCGGCATCGCCACGCTCAACCGCAAAACCCTGAGCAGCGAGCCGCGTAGCAAGGACACGCCCTTCGACAGCCTGCAAGGCAGCCTGAGCCTGCGTAACGGCGTGGCGCACAATCCGAACCTGGACGTGCGCCTGCCTGGCCTCGCGGTCAGCGGCAATGGCGACCTGGACCTGCGCATCCTCGGCCTCGACTACCGCGCCGGCATCAGCATCATCGGCGACCAGCGCGAGATGCCCGACCCGGCCTGCCAGGTCAACGAGCGCTATGTCGGCATCGAATGGCCATTGCGCTGCCGCGGCCCGCTGGAAATGGGCGGCAAGGCCTGCCGCCTGGACCAGGAAGGCATGGGCAAGGTGGCGGCCAAACTGGCCGGCAGAAAGATCAACGAGAAACTCGAAGAGAAGCTCGGCGACAAGGTCAGCCCCGAGCTGAAAGACGCGCTCAAGGGCCTGTTCAACCAATGAGTCCCGAGCAGTTTTCCAGCGCCGTACTCGCCTGGTACGACGGCCACGGGCGCAAGGACCTGCCCTGGCAACAGGGCATCAACCCTTACCGGGTGTGGGTCTCGGAGATCATGCTGCAGCAAACCCAGGTCAGCACCGTGCTGGGCTATTTCGACCGCTTTATGGCCGCGCTGCCCACCGTCAAGGATCTGGCCGAGGCGCCGGAAGACGAAGTGCTGCATCTGTGGACCGGGCTGGGTTACTACACCCGGGCGCGCAACCTGCAGAAGACCGCGCAACTGGTCATGCGCGAGCATGGCGGCGAATTTCCCCGGGATGTCGAGGCACTCACCGCGCTGCCCGGCATCGGCCGCTCCACCGCCGGCGCCATCGCCAGCCTGAGCATGGGCCTGCGCGCACCTATTCTCGACGGCAACGTCAAACGGGTGCTGGCGCGCTATGTGGCCCAGGAGGGCTACCCAGGCGAGCCGAAAGTGGCCAAGCAATTGTGGGACGTGGCCGAGCGCTTCACCCCACAGGCACGGGTCAACCACTACACCCAGGCGATGATGGACCTGGGCGCCACGCTCTGCACGCGGAGCAAGCCGAGCTGCCTGATCTGCCCGCTGCAGAGCGGCTGCCAGGCGCACCTGCTCGGCCTGGAGATCCGCTACCCGATCGCCAAGCCGCGCAAGGCGCTGCCGCAGAAGCGCACGCTGATGCCCATCTTCGCCAACCGCGATGGCGAGGTGCTGCTCTACCGGCGTCCTTCCAGCGGCCTGTGGGGCGGCCTGTGGAGCCT
>DASUOY010000637.1:0-3346 GCA_036276395.1 Pseudomonas sp. | reverse complement strand
GACACCTCGCCGGGACTGGGGCGGCTGAAGATGGGCAGGCTCTGGTGGGTCAGGCCGAAGTCGCGACAGCGCGACCAGGAGTCCTGGATGATGCGGTCGTGGGGCAGGGCAGCGGCAGCTTCAGCCATCACAGGGGTCTCGCTGGGATTCTTGTTGTTATGGGGTTTCGGTCTGCGCCGAAGTGGCTTCAGTGTCGCCCATGACTGTTCAATGTCAACGCCAGGGTTGTTCAATTGTTCAGTGGGCACTGTTCAAGGTTGTTCAGTGAGTCTGTTGAAGGCAGCTGGCCGCGCCTGAGGGCTGTTTCTAAATCAATGACTTAAGGCTTATTGCAACGGGTTGGCATGGAACTCGCCTTGTTAGCGACAGATAACAAGAAAAAGGACTGCCCATGTCACTTACCCTGGAGCATGTCACGCGTATCGTCGATAACCAGGTGCATATCGACGACGCCTGTCTGAGCTTCGAACCCGGTTCGTTCAATGTGTTGCTGGGCCGCACCCTGTCCGGCAAGACCAGTCTGATGCGCCTGATGGCCGGCCTGGACAAGCCCAGCAGCGGCCGCATCCTGATGAATGGCGCGGATATGACCCATGTCTCGGTGCGCCAGCGCAACGTGTCGATGGTCTACCAGCAGTTCATCAATTACCCGACCCTGACGGTGTTCGAGAATATCGCCTCGCCGCTGCGCCAGGCCGGGGTGAGCAAGGCCGAAATTCTGGAAAAGGTCCACGCCACGGCCAAGATGCTGCGCATCGAGGGCCTGTTGGCGCGCTACCCCCTGGAGCTGTCCGGCGGCCAGCAGCAGCGCACCGCCATGGCCCGCGCCCTGGTCAAGGACGCCTCCTTGATTCTGTTCGACGAGCCTCTGGTCAACCTCGACTACAAGCTGCGCGAGGAGCTGCGCCAGGAGATGCGCGAGCTGTTCCAGGCCCGCCACACCATCGCCATCTACGCCACCACCGAACCCAACGAGGCCCTGGCCCTGGGCGGCACCACCACCATCCTGCATGAAGGCCGCGTGGTGCAGAGCGGCAAGACGCCCGAGGTCTATCACCGCCCGCAGCAGGTGCTGGCCGCCGAGCTGTTCTCGGAACCGGCGATCAACCTGATGCCTGGGCGTATCAGCGCCGCCGAGGTGAGTTTCGCCGATGCCGTGCATTTTCCGCTGAACCCCGATCTGCAGGGCATAGCCGAGGGTGAGTACCGCTTTGGCGTGCGCCCCAGCCATATTGGCCTGGTGCCGTCCAACGACGACGATCTGGAGTTGGCGGTGACGGTCGAACTGGCCGAGATCAGCGGCTCGGAAACCTTCCTGCATGTGCGCAACGAGCAGTTCGTGCTGGTGCTGCACCTGCCCGGGGTGCATGAGTACGACGTGGATACGCCGATCCTCATCTATATCCCCACCCACAAGCTGTTTGTCTTCGCTGCCGATGGGCAGTTGATCCAGGCTCCCAGCCGCCGCTTAGCGAGGATTGCCTGATGGCCGAGATACGTTTGCACAACCTGGCCCACAGCTATAGCCGCACACCTGCGGGCGTGGCCGATTACGCCATCCGCGAGATGAACCACGTCTGGCACCAGGGCGGCGCCTATGCGCTGCTGGGGCCGTCCGGCTGTGGCAAGTCGACCCTGCTCAATATCATTTCCGGCCTGCTTAGCCCGTCCCACGGCGAGGTGCAGTTCGACGGCAAGGTGGTCAACCAGCTGCATCCCGAGCAACGCAATATCGCCCAGGTTTTCCAGTTTCCGGTGGTCTACGACACCATGACGGTGTTCGACAACCTGGCCTTTCCGCTACGCAACCAGGGCATGAATGAGGCGAAGATCCTCGCCAAGGTCAACGAGATCGCCGAGGTGCTGGAGCTGCATCCCTTGCTGCACAAGAAGGCGCGCAACCTGACCGCCGACGAGAAGCAGAAAGTCTCCATGGGCCGTGGCCTGGTGCGCGATGACGTGTCGGCGATTCTCTTCGATGAGCCGCTGACGGTGATCGACCCGCACCTGAAGTGGAAGCTGCGGCGCAAGCTCAAGCAGATCCACGAGCAGTTCAACATCACCATGGTCTACGTCACCCACGACCAGCTGGAAGCCTCCACCTTCGCCGACAAGATCGCGGTGATGTACGGCGGCCAGATCGTCCAGTTCGGCACCCCGCGCGAGCTGTTCGAGCGGCCCAGCCACACCTTCGTCGGCTACTTTATCGGCAGCCCGGGAATGAATCTGATCGAGGTCGCGCGTTGCGAGGGCGGGGTGCGTTTCGCGGATACCCTGCTGCCCCTTTCTCCAGCGCTCAATCAGCGTCTGGATGAGCTGCAGTGCTCGTCCCTGAAAGTCGGCATCCGCCCGGAATTCGTGCATATCTGGGATGGTCCCAACGACGATGCCCTGCGCGCCGAGGTGGTGCACCTGGAGGATCTGGGCACCTACAAGATCCTCACCTTCAAGCTCGATGGCCAGTTGCTCAAGGCGCGCCTGCAGGAAGATCAGCCGGTGCCGCAGCAGCAGGTTTATCTGAGTTTTCCGGCGCAGTGGCTGATGCTCTACGCCGACGACTACCTGGTGCAAACCCAGGGCGCGGAGGTGCAGCCATGAAGGTGCAGAACAACAAGGCCTGGTGGCTGGTGCTGCCGGTGTTCCTGCTGGTGGCGTTCAGCGCCATAGTGCCGATGATGACGGTGGTCAACTACTCGGTGCAGGACATCTTCGACCCCGCCACCCGCTACTTTGTCGGCGTCGACTGGTACAAGCAGGTGCTACAGGATGAGCGCCTGCACGACTCGCTGCTGCGCCAGTTCATCTTTTCCGCCTGTGTGCTGCTGATCGAGATTCCGCTGGGTATCGGCATCGCCCTGTGCATGCCGACCAAGGGCCGCTGGTCCTCGCTGGTGCTGATAGTGCTGGCGATTCCGCTGCTGATCCCGTGGAACGTGGTGGGCACCATCTGGCAGATCTTCGGCCGCGCCGATATCGGCCTGATGGGCTGGGCGCTGAACAGCCTGGGCATCGCCTACAACTATGCCTCCAACACCAGCGATGCCTGGGTGACGGTGCTGATCATGGATGTCTGGCACTGGACCTCCCTGGTGGCGCTGCTGTGCTACTCCGGGCTGCGGGCCATTCCCGATGTGTATTACCAGGCCGCGCGCATCGACCGCGCCTCAAGCTGGGCGGTGTTCCGCCATATCCAGTTGCCCAAGCTGAAAAGCGTGCTGCTGATCGCGGTGATGCTGCGCTTTATGGACAGCTTCATGATCTACACCGAGCCCTTCGTGCTCACCGGCGGCGGGCCGGGCAATGCCACCACCTTCCTTAGCCAGACCCTGACGCAGATGGCCATCGG
>DASUOY010000636.1:0-2132 GCA_036276395.1 Pseudomonas sp. | reverse complement strand
CAAGCCTATTGGCCGAAACGCCAATGAGCCGGCGTCAAGCGGGTGTTATGTCTGTGCGCCGAGCATAAGCGTTTGATAGGCGGCGTAGAGTGCCAGCGCCAGAAAGGCGCAAGCGGCCAGTCGGCATATCAAGGTCAACGGCAGGCGTTCGGCGGCATAGTTGCCGGCCAGTACCACGGGTACGTTGGCCAGCAGCATGCCCAGCGTGGTGCCCATGACCACCAGGATAAAGTGCGGATATTGCGCCGCCAGCATCACGGTGGCGATCTGGGTCTTGTCGCCCATTTCGGCGATAAAGAAGGCGATCAGGGTGGTGAGGAAGGGGCCGTAGCGTTTGAAGCGGGAGCTTTCGTCGTCATCCAGCTGATCGGGGACCAGGGTCCACAGGGCTACTGCAACGAAGCTGGCGACGAGGATCCAGCCCAGGGTGGTGGCGGAAAACCAGCCGGCCACCCAGTTGCCCAGGGCGCCGGCTGCGAAGTGGTTGGCCAGGGTCGCGACCACTATGCCGCTGATAATCGGCCAGGGCCGGCGAAAGCGTGCGGCCAAAAGCAAGGCCAGCAGCTGCGTCTTGTCGCCGATTTCGGCCAGGGCAACGATAAGGGTGGGCACCAGCAGGGATTCGAACATGGGGTTTCCTAACGGGGCGGGTCGACATGGCTATGACACGTACAGCCTTCCCGCCCCGGGTAAGGTGTGCGTGTCATAGGTCTTGTCAAACCACTAACCTCAGGCTGTGAGGTCGGGTCGCACGCGCCATGCTCTGCGGAGCAAGTATGTTGACGCGGGCCGGGCGAGCTGGCGCTCGCGGGAGACTACTCCCCTAGGACGGGCGCATTCTGCCCGCAAGGGGCGGTGTTGGGCAAGTCAGTTCTTCGTTGCCCGGTAGATGCGAAAACCCTTGGCGTCGGCCAGGGTCTGGCAAGGCCCGAGGTGCTGCTCGATCAATGGCGGGTATTTGAGGAAGCTGTTGGCCACCAGGCGCAGCTCTCCCCTGGGCTTGAGGTGCTTAGCCGCCTGGCGCAGCAGCTGTTCCGTGGCCTGGTAGTGGGTGTGCACGCCCTGATGGAAGGGTGGATTGCTGAGAATGACGCTCAGCCCAACAGGCGCGGCATCGATACCATCGCCGCTGATCACCTCGGCCTGCAGGTTGTTGGCCGCCAGGGTCATGCGGCTGCTGGCGGCGGCGAAGGCGTCGACATCCAGCAGGGTCACCTGGCTGTCGGGATAGCGGCGTTTGAGCGCCGCGCCCAATACTCCGGCCCCGCAGCCGAAGTCGAGCAGGTGGCCGCCCGGCAGCTCATCCAGATGCTCCAGCAGCAGGGCGCTGCCCACATCCAGGCGGCCATGGCTAAACACGCCGGGCAGGCTGATCACCGTCAGCGGCCCGTCGGGCAGCTGCAGTTGGTAGCGCTGCGCCAGGCTTTCGAGGTTCGGCGCCGCTGGCGCCTGGGTCACCCGCACCTGCCAGAGCTGGCAGTGTCGTGCGCTGTCGAGCTTGCGGGCCTGGCCGAAGGCCGCCAGTTGCTTGGCGGCGCGTTCGATGCCGGCGCGCTTCTCGCCGACCAGAAACAGTTCGCGACCCTCCAGGCGCGCCGCCAGGGCGCTCAGCAGGTAATCGGTGAGTTCGCGGGATTTCGGTAAAAACACCACGGCGGCGCTGAAGTCGCCTGCAGGTGGACTGACGCCGAAGTGACAGCGCCCGGCAAAACGGGCTTGCAGCAGGCTCTGCTCGCCCGCATGCCAGCTCCAGCCCTGGGCCTGGGGGAAGTCACCGAGCAGGTCGTCGGCCGGCAAGCCAGCAAACAGCAATGGGCCGTTGAACAGTTCGGCCTGGCGCAGCAGCACTTCGCTTCGCGGGTCCATAAGCGCTCCTTGAAAAAAGTCGCGTAGCTTAGGGTCTGTTGCCGTTTCAGCGCAAACCGCGTTGCCCCTAGTTGACAACGCGCAGGGGGGCGCCCCTGAAAAAGGCCAGGGCGTTTTCGCTCATCTGGGCGACTATGCGTTGCCGCGCTTCGCGGCTGCCCCAGGCGCTGTGCGGGGTAACGATCAGGCGCGGGATATCGGCGGCGAGCAGCGGGTTGCCATCCGCAGGCGGCTCATGGGTCAGCACATCGGTTGCCGCGCCGCCC
>DASUOY010000635.1:0-2019 GCA_036276395.1 Pseudomonas sp. | reverse complement strand
CGACACCAGTCTGGATGAGTCGCCCACTGTCGCGCCCAACGGCACCATGGTAATCTACGCGACCCGCCAGCAGGGTCGGGGAGTCTTGGTATTAGCGTCCACCAATGGTCGCGTGAGGCTCCCTCTTCCTACCGCTCAAGGCGAAGTTCGAGAGCCTTCTTGGTCCCCTTACCTGAACTGATGCGGCGCTACACCTTTATTGCTTGAAATACTGCTTAACACACTGGGGTTCATTAGGAGTTACATGATGGAAATGCTGAAATTTGGTAAGTTCGCTGCACTGAGCCTGGCTCTGGCCGTGGCTGTAGGTTGCTCCTCCAAAGGCGGCGACGCTGCTGGCGAAGGCGCTACCGATCCTAACGCCGGTTACGGTGCTAACTCTGGCGCTGTTGACGGCAGCCTGAGCGAAGAAGCTGCTCTGCGCGCTATCACCACCTTCTACTTCGAATACGACAGCTCCGACCTGAAGCCAGAAGCCATGCGCGCTCTGGACGTGCACGCCAAAGACCTGCAAGGCAATGGCGCTCGCGTAGTTCTGGAAGGCCACGCTGACGAGCGCGGTACCCGTGAGTACAACATGGCTCTGGGCGAGCGTCGTGCTAAAGCCGTTCAGCGTTACCTGGTACTGCAGGGCGTTTCCCCTGCTCAGCTGGAACTGGTTTCCTACGGCGAAGAGCGTGCTATCGCCACTGGCAACGACGAGTCCTCCTGGGCTCAGAACCGTCGCGTCGAACTGCGTAAGTAATTCGATATGCGTACGTGCCGTCGTGCTTTAACCGTTTTGGCGTTCAGCCTGCCGCTTGCGGCCTGGGCTGAGGTTCCTGTGGTGGATAACAATGCCGGTTACGGCAGCAGCTATCCGCCTGCGGGTTATGGCGCGTCCGGCACTTACGCCGGCTCGGGGGCTGCGGCCCCCGTGTCTGCGCAAGGCATGCTGTTCAATCAGCTGCAACAGATGCAGGAAGAAATCGCGCAACTGCGCGGTATGCTCGAAGAGCAACAGAACGAAATACAGCGTCTCAAACAAGAAGGCCTGGAGCGTTATCAGGACCTGGATAAGCGTTTGAGTGGTGGTGCAGCAGGTGCTGCAGTCGACCAGAATTCTTCAGCCGCGGGCGCCATCAATGCCAGCGGTACGCCAACCCCGCCCGCGCCTGCGGGGCAGGCGCCAGCCGCTCCGGCCAGCAATGAGCCGGCGGACCCTGCCAAGGAAAAGCTGTTCTACGAAGCGGCCTTCGATCTGATCAAGGTCAAGGACTTCGATAAGGCCAATCAGGCTTTCAGTGCTTTCCTGCGCAAATACCCCAACAGCCAGTATGCCGGCAATGCCCAGTACTGGTTGGGTGAGGTGAATCTGGCCCAGGGCAATCTGCAAGGCGCTGGCCAGGCCTTTGCGCGGGTCAGCCAAAGTTATCCGAGTCATGCCAAGGTGCCGGACTCCTTGTTCAAGCTGGCCGATGTTGAGCAGCGCTTGGGTAATGCCGACAAGGCCAAGGGCATCCTGCAGCAAGTGATTGCGCAGTATCCGGGTAGTTCGGCGGCGCAATTGGCGCAGCGCGATTTGCAGCGCTTGCCGTAAAGGTTGAACTTAGGATCAAGAAACCCGCGCTTTGCGCGGGTTTTTTTATGTTCCCATCCCTGGCAGGCCAGCCTGCGGACTGCTGTGCGACAAGTTTTTTATGGCTAGCCATCCCTGGGCGGCCACCCTGTGGGCCGTTGCTGCGCGACGTTAAAAACTGCTCCTGGCAGTTTTTTATGGCCATCCATCCCTGGTGGCCCCCCTTCGGGCCGTCGCTGCGCGACGTTAAAAATTTCTCCCGGAATTTTTTTCGTATACAATTCGCGCCCCTTTTCCCGCAACGGAGGCGGACGGCCTGTTTAGCTGTCACGCCCGTGGCTGATATGCAAGATACCCTGCGCATTACCGAGATTTTCTACTCGCTGCAGGGCGAGACGCGCACCGCCGGCTTGCCGACTGTGTTCGTTCGCCTGACCGGCTGTCCTCTGCGTTGCCAATAC
>DASUOY010000634.1:0-4628 GCA_036276395.1 Pseudomonas sp. | reverse complement strand
GTCTTGTCGCCGCGCACAAACACCTGGACCTGCTTACCGGTGGCCCGGCTCTGGCTGATGATCGCGGTGACCGCACGGGTCATTTCTTCCAGGGTCAGCGCCTTGTCCTGCACGGTGTCGACATCGACCTCGGTGCCCATGTTCCAGTAGTAGGACTTGTCGGCCTTGATCGAAATGGTCAGCACCTGGGCGTTATTGTCCTGCGGCAAGGCCTCGCTGCTGACTTTCGGCAGATCGACCTTGACCCCTTGATTGAGCATCGGCGCGGTTACCATAAAGATCACCAGCAGCACCAACATCACGTCGATGTAGGGCACCACGTTCATCTCGGCGACGGGCTTGCGTCTATTGCGAATTCTGGCCATGGCTTGAGAAACCTGTATTGAGAATGCCTAAGGCTTAGTCGTCGCTGGTGTGCACTTTGCGGTGCAGGATCGCCTGGAACTCATCGGCGAAGGTGTAGTAACGGCCGATCAGCATTTCGCCACGGGCAGCAAAACGGTTGTAGGCGATAACCGCAGGAATGGCGGCGAACAGGCCGATAGCGGTAGCAATCAGCGCCTCGGCGATACCCGGGGCCACAGTGGCCAGGGTAGCCTGCTGCACCTGGGCCAGACCGCGGAAGGAGTTCATGATGCCCCACACGGTGCCGAACAGGCCGATATAGGGGCTGGTGGAACCGACGGTGGCGAGGAACGGCAGGCTCTGCTCGAGTTTCTCTTCCTCACGGGAGATGGCCACACGCATGGCGCGCGCCACGGCATCCATCACCGCATCCGGGTCAACCCCAGCCTGCTGACGCAGACGGGAGAATTCCTTGAAACCGGCACGGAAAATCTGCTCCAGTCCCGAATCCGGGTCCGGGTTGCTGCCCGCCTGGCGGTACAGTTTGGACAGGTCGATACCCGACCAGAAGCGCTCCTCGAAGTTATCCAGGGCACGCTTGGCGGCACGCAGCAGCGCAGTGCGCTGAAAAATCATGACCCAGGAAGTGACCGATGCGGCCACCAGCGTCAACATCACCAGTTGCACCACCAGGCTGGCGGTGCTGATCAGACTCCACATCGACATATGGTCAACGGCGTTGGCTTCCACGCTTACTCTCCTGCTCTAGATGTACCCGCGCCGCCCTGCCCGGCAAAGGCCGCGTGCAGGGCTTGGGGAATGGCCCGGGGTTTCAAATTGTCGGCGCGCACACAGGCCACCATAAACTGCCCTTCACAAAGCAGCGCATCATCCGTCGCCCGCCTGACCTGTTGACGAAAACGCAGGCTGGCACGGTTTAATTCGATTACTTCGGCGCTAACCAGCAACTCGTCGTCGAGCTTGGCCGGTGCGTGATAGCGCGCTTCGGCCGAATGCACAACGAACAACAGGCCCTCCTCGGCCAGCGTCGACTGGAGAAAACCCAGATCACGCAGACACTCGGTGCGAGCCCGTTCCATAAATTTGAGGTAATTGACGTAGTAGACGATGCCGCCCGCATCGGTGTCTTCGAAATAAACCCGACAGCGATGGGTGAACGGCGTAACTCCGTTTTGCGCGCGCATACTCTAGTGCCAGCTCCTGATCTTGCCAATCGCCTGGAGCAAGTATTTTTTCTTACTCGTCATCACGGGCAAACAAATCGGCGGTGGGTAATTCGCCCATGCGTTTGGGCACATTCAAGCCAAAGTGCAAATAGGCATGCCGGGTCACCACACGCCCACGGGGGGTGCGCATGATATAGCCTTGCTGGATCAGATAGGGTTCCAGCACATCCTCGATGGTGTGACGCTCCTCACTGATGGCAGCCGCCAGGTTGTCGATACCGACCGGCCCGCCATCGAACTTCTCGATCATGGTCAGCAGCAGGCGACGATCCTGATGGTCGAAGCCGCGCTCGTCGACATCCAGCAAATTCAGCGCCAGGTCGGCAATTTCACGGGTGATCTCGCCCTGCGCGCGCACTTCGGCAAAGTCGCGCACCCGGCGCAGCAGGCGGTTGGCGATGCGCGGCGTGCCGCGGGCGCGGCGGGCGATCTCGAATGCGCCATGGGGTTCGATCGGCAAGCCGAGAATCCCCGCAGAGCGCATCACGATGGTGGCCAGATCTTCGGTGTTGTAGAACTCCAGGCGCTGGACGATACCGAAACGGTCACGCAGCGGATTGGTCAGCATGCCGGCACGGGTGGTGGCACCGACCAGGGTAAAGGGCGGCAGATCGAGTTTGATCGAGCGGGCGGCCGGTCCTTCGCCGATCATGATATCGAGCTGAAAGTCCTCCATGGCCGGGTACAGCACTTCCTCGACTATCGGCGACAGGCGATGGATTTCATCGATAAACAGCACATCGCCCGGCTCGAGATTGGTCAGCAGCGCCGCCAAGTCGCCCGGCCGCTCCAAAACGGGGCCCGAGGTGCTCTTGATCGAGACATTCATTTCCTGGGCGATGATATTGGCCAGGGTGGTTTTGCCCAGGCCCGGCGGGCCGAAGATCAGGGTGTGATCGAGCGCCTCGCTGCGCCCGCGGGCCGCCTGGATAAACAACTCCATCTGCTCACGCACACTCGGCTGGCCGATGTATTCGGCCAGTTTCAGCGGGCGAATGGCGCGATCCACCTGCTCGTCGCGGTCGCGGCTGGTGGCGGTAATCAGGCGATCGGCTTCTAACACTAGAGCATTCCCTTCAGGGCACGACGGATCATATCTTCACTGCTTAAACCTTCTTCCTTGATAGCTGAGACGGCGCGACTGGCTTCCTGAGGTTTGTAACCGAGGGAAATAAGTGCGCTGACCGCATCATTCTCCGCGCTTGAGACTGCACCACCTGCGCGGGGTTCCACCACCAGGGCAGTCATGCCTGGCACGGTTTCCCAGGCCTTGAAGCGGTCCTTGAGTTCAACCAACAAGCGCTCGGCAGTTTTCTTGCCGACACCAGGAATCTTCACCAGCACCGAAGTATCTTGCGCTTGCACGCAACGCACCAACTCATCGACCTCAAGCCCGGACATCAGCGCCAGGGCCAGTTTCGGGCCGACGCCATTGAGGCGGATCAACTCGCGAAACAGCTCGCGCTCGCGCTTCTCGAAAAAGCCATAGAGCAGATGGGCATCCTCGCGCACCACCAGATGGGTGTGCAGGGTCAGCGGCTCGCCCAGCGCCGGCAAACGGTACAGGGTGGTCATGGGCACTTCCAGCTCATAACCCAGGCCATTTATATCGACAATCACATGGGGCGGGTGTTTCTCCGCCAAAGTACCGCGCAAACGTCCGATCACCGCTGCTTTCCTTAAAAGTTACGTTACAAACGCAGGCGACCCGCGCGCCGCTTGGCCCCGGCCAAGCCATGGGGAATCAGGCTCTGCCGGTGGTGGGCATGGCACAGGGCAATGGCCAGTGCATCGGAAGCATCGATCTGCGGCTTCTGCACCAGCTTGAGCAGGTGCATCACCATCATCTGCACCTGCTCCTTATCCGCCCCGCCGGTACCGGCAATCGCCTGTTTGACCTGGGTGGCGGTGTACTCGGCGATATCCAGCCCCGCCTCCATACCCGCCACTATGGCCACACCGCGCGCCTGGCCGAGCTTGAGCGCCGAATCCGGGTTGCGCGCCATAAACACCTGCTCGATGCCCATGGTTACCGGCCCGTAGGTTTCGATGACCTCGCGCACCCCGCGAAACACCACTTGCAGACGCTCCGGCATCGAGCCATTGCCCGTGCGAATGCACCCCGAAGCGACATATTCGCAATTGCGCCCGGTATCACGCACCACACCGTAGCCGGTGATACGCGAACCGGGGTCGATGCCGAGGATCAAGGTCATGCCCTACCATCCGCTCAAGGTGTTGACCAACGCCGGTCGCCACACTGTCTATTTATCCAGTTAGCGAGTATAGGGCCAGCCCATGTCGGCGTCACCCAGCCCGGCGCTATAAAAACTGAGCGGAAGTCATTTTTAACGGCGCGTAGCGACGACCCAGCAGATAGCAGCCAGAAATGACAGGCCACAAAAAAGCCGGAAGCGCTCAGGTATTCGCCTGAAGACCTCCGGCTTTTCATTGATATGCACCCATTCAGCCAAGCTGCTCCATCAACTCATCGGAAATCTCGGCGTTGTGGTAGACCTCCTGCACATCGTCGAGGTCTTCCAGCATATCGATCAGCTTGATGACTTTCTGCGCCGTTTCCAGATCAGTAACCGGTGCGCTGATCGAAGGGATCATGGCGATTTCCGCCTCATCCGCCTTGAAACCGGCAGCCCTGAGCGCCTCGTTGACGCCATGGAAATCGGCAAAGCTGGTCGACACCAGGGCAGAGCCGTCCTCGCTCATTTCCACGTCATCGGCACCGGCTTCCAGCGCCGCTTCCATCAAGGCATCTTCGCTGACGCCTGGGGCGAAGCTGAGTTGCCCCTTGCGATCAAACATATAAGCCACCGAACCATCGGTACCCAGATTGCCGCCGCACTTGGTAAAGGCATGACGCACTTCGGCGGCTGTGCGGTTACGGTTGTCGGTCATGGCCTCGACGATAATTGCCACACCGCCCAGCGCGTAGCCTTCGTAACTCAGCTCGACAACGTTATCGGCCTCGTTGTTGCCGGCACCACGGGCAATCGCCCGGTCGATCACATCGCGCGACAT
>DASUOY010000633.1:0-2484 GCA_036276395.1 Pseudomonas sp. | reverse complement strand
TCGGCCTCCCAGATCCAGTCCGAAGCGGCCTCGGCCACATCGCGAAAACGCACCTCACTGGCGGCAAGGGCCTGCTGGCTGGCATACAGGGAGGCGTAGCTGGCATCCACCTCCCGCGCCGAGGCGATGGCCCGGCGCAGGGTCAGCCAGGTGATCAGGGCGAAGATCGCGCCGCCCAGGGCGAGCAGCGGCAGAATCAGGTAGAGCAACTGCCGGCCCGGCTGCGCCGGCTCCCAGCGCAGCAACAGCGGCTGCGCGCCCACACTGGCCAACGGCAGCGCCGGCGTGGCCTGGGCGTCGGCAGGGTCGGTGGCCAGGCGCAGGTTGTCGACGCCGAAATCCCGGCCCAGGGCCTGCAGTTTCTCCGGGGTCAGCAGATCGACAAACAGCAGCAGCGAAGGCGGCCCCGGCAGCGTTCTCACCTGCGGATCGCCGCCGGTGGTAAAGCCAGTGGCGGCCAGCAGCGCCGGCTGCCCATCGATTTGCACAAAGCGCACGACCGGCTGCTCATCCGCGGTTTGCGCCCGGGCCTGCTCCAGCAGCTCATCGATATCCTGCTTGAGCCACTGCTGCAGCGAGCTCGTCACCCGCTGGCCGTTGACCACCGCATAAGGGGTACGGCCCTGGGCATCGACCACGAACACGCCCTCATAGACGAAGTCCTCGAACAGGCTAGGGCCCAGGTTCTGCCGGGTGTAAGCCCACTCATGGTCGACCGTGATATGCAGGTTGCGATAGGCCTCGCCCCAATAGGCGTAATCGCTGAGGGTGGCCACTATCGACTTCTGCCGGGCCTGGATGGCCTTGTCGGCATAGAACAGGCTCTGCTGGGTGGCCCGCGTGTTCTGCTGCAGGGCGATCTGCACCAGGCCCACGCTGGCCACCACAAACAGCAGCAATAGCAGCGCGGCCATAAACAACAGGGCGCGGCGGGTAACGCTTGAAGTGGCAACAGCTTTGCCGGGGTGGCGGGCCAGTTCGGCGGTAGACGGCATTGAGAGTCCTTAGGGCCTGTCCATAGACGCTATAGCGCGGGAAAGCCCCTGCATTGCCCGAGCATAGCAGCATTGAAACGCCCTGCTAGTAGCCAGCTGCCACTGTTCCATCGGCCGAAACCCAAGCGCGTCACACTTTCTCAATGCGCCCGGAGCAGCCCAGCACTGCGTGCCCAGGGCGGGCATGCCAGCGGCCAACGCGGCGGGCCGCTCAGGCTTTTGCTGACGCCGCCGCGCTCCGCTAAGCTCGCCCTAGTTTTCCGACAAAACCCAGTTATCGCCCCAGAAGGATCGCCCCCATGCTGCGCATCACCACCCTCGCCGCCGCTCTTGCACTATCGACCAACGCCTTTGCCCTGTCCCTTGCCGACCTCAGCCAGACCGACGCCAGCGGCGGCCTCAAGGATGCCCTGGTGCAAGGCGCCCAGGTGGCCGTCAAGCAACTGGGCGCGCCCGGCGGCTTCAGCAATAACCCGGATGTGCGCATCGAGCTGCCGGGCAACCTCGGCAAAGCGGCGAAAACCATGAAGATGATGGGCATGGGCGCCCAGGTCGAGCAGCTCGAAGCCAGCATGAACAAGGCCGCCGAAGCCGCCGTGCCACAGGCCCAGGCGCTGCTGGTGGACTCGGTGAAGAAGATGACCGTGCAAGACGCCAAAAGCATCCTCGCAGGTCCCGAGGACTCCGCCACCCAATACCTGAACAAGACCAGCCGCGAACAGATCCGCGCCAAGTTCCTGCCCATCGTCCAGCAAGCCACTGCCCAGGTTGGCCTGGCCAAGCAATACAACAGCTTCGCCGGCCAAGCGGCGAGCTTTGGCGTGATCGACGCGAAAAGCGCGAATATCGAAAGCTATGTAACCGAGCAGGCGCTAAACGGCCTGTTCGAGATGATTGCCGAGCAGGAAGCCAGCATCCGTGAAAACCCGGCTGGCGCGGCGACCAGCCTGGCTAAGAAGGTGTTTGGGGCGTTGTAAGCCCGGCGAAAACCATCAACCCTCTAACACCCGCAGCCTTGGCATCGACTGTGGCTAACGGTTTCGCCCTTACGGCGAGTTACTTTCTCTTTGCTTGTGCAAAGAGAAAGTAACCAAAGAAAAAGCACACCCGACATCCGGGTCTGGCTGCGCCAGACTTCCCTCCCTCCGGCACTGCTCCGAGGGTCGTCACGGTGGGCCATCCCTGGCCCATCGTTCCTCGTTTGGCATCCATGCCAAACGCCCCTCTACACAGCACCTCCACTCGGCCTCCTGACGGGACCGGGGGACCGCGTTGCTTGGGCGATTTGTTGGCGGCAGGGGCGCAAAGCAAAAGCGTTGCGGCAGATTCGTAGGATGGGTTGAGCGCCGCGATACCCATCAAGCGAACAGCCAGACGACTCCGAGCCTGCGGCTCAACATCGATCTATCAAGCGCGCAGTCTCCCCCGTTCAGGAGGCCGAGCGGAATCGTTGTGCAAGGGAGTGAGCCGCATGGATGCGGCGAAAGGC
>DASUOY010000632.1:0-4537 GCA_036276395.1 Pseudomonas sp. | reverse complement strand
ATTCCGCACCTGCTGTGCCCGGTGGTGACCGACATGAAGGAGGCCGCCAACGCCCTGCGCTGGTCGGTTGCCGAGATGGAGCGGCGCTACAAGCTGATGTCGAAGATGGGCGTGCGCAACCTGGCCGGTTTCAACCGCAAGGTCAAGGACGCCGAGGAGGCGGGTGAGCCGCTTAGCGATCCGCTGTACAAGCGCGAGAGCATGCACGACGAAGCGCCGCTGCTGAAAACCCTGCCAACCATAGTGGTGGTGGTCGACGAATTCGCCGACATGATGATGATTGTCGGCAAGAAGGTCGAAGAACTGATCGCCCGTATCGCCCAGAAGGCCCGTGCGGCGGGGATTCACCTGATTCTGGCGACCCAGCGTCCCTCGGTGGACGTGATCACCGGCCTGATCAAGGCCAACATTCCAACCCGTATGGCCTTCCAGGTATCGAGCAAGATCGACTCACGCACCATCCTCGACCAGGGCGGCGCCGAACAGCTGCTCGGTCACGGCGACATGCTCTATATGCCGCCGGGCACCGGTTTGCCGATTCGCGTACACGGCGCCTTCGTCTCCGATGAGGAAGTGCATCGCGTGGTCGAGGCCTGGAAACAGCGCGGTACGCCCGACTATATCGAAGATATTCTGGCTGGTGTCGAAGAGGCCGGCAGCGGTTTCGATGGCAGCAGCGGTGAAGGTGGTGGCGAAGGCAGTGAGTCCGACCCGCTCTACGACGAGGCGGTCAACTTCGTGCTGGAAAGCCGCCGTGCCTCTATTTCCGCTGTGCAGCGCAAGCTAAAGATCGGCTACAACCGCGCGGCGCGGATGATCGAAGCCATGGAGATGGCCGGTGTGGTGACTTCGATGAACACCAACGGCTCCCGCGAGGTCATAGCACCAGGTCCTATTCGCGATTAACGCTTCCAGCCCCGATTGATAAGGAGTCCCATGCGCCTGATTCGCATGCTGTTGCTGACCGTATTAAGTTTTTCCAGCCTTGCTGCCGTGGCCGACGATGAAGTGGCCGTGCAGCGCCTGACTGAGTTGCTCAACCAGGCGCAGACCATCACCGCGCGGTTCTCTCAGCTGACCCTGGATGGCAGTGGCACCCAACTGCAGGAGACCGCCGGGCAGTTGTCCCTCAAGCGCCCAGGCTTGTTTCGCTGGCATACCGATGAGCCGATGGAACAGCTGTTGGTCTCCAATGGCGAGAAGGTCTGGCTGTATGACCCGGATCTTGAGCAGGTCACCATCCAGACCTTGGATCAGCGCCTGACCCACACCCCGGCCTTGCTGCTGTCCGGTGATGTATCGAAAATTCGCGAGAACTTCGCCATCACCCACACCGAGGGGGGCAGTGTGGTCGACTTTATTCTCAAGCCCAAGGCGAAAGACAGTTTGTTCGACAGCCTGCGCCTGTCGTTTCGCAACAAGGTGCTCAACGATATGCAGCTGATCGACAGCATCGGCCAGCGCACCAATATCCTGTTCCTCAATGTGCAGATGAACGAGCCGCTGGATGACGGGCTGTTTACGTTCGAGATCCCGCCGGGCGCGGATGTGATTCAGGAATAAAGAGTTCGAGAGGTTTAGCCCCAGCCCATGGATCTGTTTCGCAAGGCTCCCATTGCTCAACCCCTGGCCGCTCGCTTGCGTGCGGCCAGCCTGGACGAGTACGTCGGCCAGGAGCATCTGCTGGCGCGCGGCAAGCCGCTGCGTGAGGCTCTGGAGCAGGGCGCCCTGCACTCGATGATCTTCTGGGGCCCGCCCGGTGTGGGCAAGACCACCTTGGCGCGCTTGCTGGCGCAGGTCTCAGATGCACACTTCGAAACGATTTCCGCGGTGCTTTCTGGGGTCAAGGAAATTCGCCAGGCGGTGGAAATAGCTCAGCAGCACGCCGCTCAGTACGGTCGCCAGACCATTCTGTTCGTCGATGAAGTGCACCGCTTCAACAAGTCGCAACAGGATGCCTTTCTGCCCTATGTGGAAGACGGCACCCTGATCTTTATCGGCGCCACCACGGAAAATCCATCGTTCGAATTGAACAACGCCTTGCTCTCGCGGGCTCGCGTCTATGTGCTGAAGAGCCTGGACGAGGCGGCGCTGCGTAAGCTGGTCAGCCGCGCCCTGAGCGATCCCAAGGGCTTGGGTGAGCGCCAGCTCAGCCTGCCGGAAGAAAGCTTCAAAATTCTCATGAGCGCCGCCGATGGCGATGGCCGGCGTTTACTCAACTTTCTCGAGAACGCCGCGGACCTGGCCGAGGACGGCGGCGCCATCAGCACCGAGTTGCTGCTGGACCTGCTCGGCGACAGCCGCCGACGCTTCGACAAGGGCGGCGAGGCCTTTTACGACCAGATTTCCGCGCTGCACAAGTCGGTGCGCGGCTCCAGCCCGGACGGCGCGCTCTACTGGTTCGCGCGCAT
The DNA here is from genome assembly GCA_036276395.1 of Pseudomonas sp. Taxonomy (GTDB): domain Bacteria; phylum Pseudomonadota; class Gammaproteobacteria; order Pseudomonadales; family Pseudomonadaceae; genus Aquipseudomonas. Next base: position 2,126 of record DASUOY010000632.1, on the reverse strand, counting down.
GCTCGATGGCGGTTGCGACCCGCTGTATATCGCCCGCCGCGTGGTGCGCATGGCCAGCGAGGATATCGGCAATGCCGATCCACGCGCGCTGACCCTGTGCCTGAATGCCTGGGACGTGCAGGAACGCCTGGGCAGCCCGGAAGGCGAGCTGGCGGTGGCCCAGGCCATCGTCTACCTGGCCTGCGCGCCGAAGAGCAACGCGGTGTACTACGCCTTTAAAGCAGCCATGCGTGACGCCGCCGAACATGGCTCCCTGGAAGTGCCGCTGCACCTGCGCAATGCGCCGACCAAACTGATGAAAGAGCTGGGTTATGGCGATGAATACCGCTACGCCCACGACGAGCCAGAGGCCTATGCGGCGGGGGAAGACTATTTCCCCGAAGCCTTGGAGCCGCGCGAGTATTACCAGCCGGTGCCGCGGGGCCTGGAGCTGAAGATTCGCGACAAGTTGCAACACCTGAAGAACCAGGATCGCGCCAGTCCGCAGCAGCGGAGAAAGCCATGATTCGTGTGGCCTTGGCGGTTGCCACCGGTGGTGCTGTGGGCTGTGTATTGCGTTTTCTTATGGCCAGTTGGGTGGTGGCGCACTGGCCGCGGCATTACTACCTGGCCACGTTGGCCATAAACCTAGTGGGCTGCCTGCTGATTGGTCTGTTATCGGGGCTGTTCCTGTTGCGTACCGATCTGCCTCTGGAGCTGCGCACCGGTCTGACTGTAGGTTTGCTTGGCGGGCTGACCACCTTTTCCTCCTTCAGCCTGGAAGTGCTCAACATGCTGGAGCATGGGCGCATGGCCGAGGCCATGGCTTATCTGCTGTGCAGCGTATTGGGCGGGTTATTGGCCGCCTGGCTGGGCCTGACCCTGGCGCGCCTGTGCCACTGAGTGCGCCAGCCTGCTTGTGGATTGGCGCTGCACGGGCCTTAAGCCTTAAACTGCGCGGCATCGCGCGACATGGCTGCGGCCATGCAATTCTTTGTACATGTATTGAGACCTGAACATGCTCGACTCCAAATTGGTACGCAGCCAACTCCACGAAGTGGCTGAGCGTCTCGCTAGCCGTGGTTTTCAGCTGGATGTAGCGCGTTTCGAAGCCCTCGAAACCCAGCGCAAGAATGTGCAAACCCGTACCGAACAGCTGCAGGCCGAGCGCAATAGCCGCTCCAAGGCTATCGGCCAGGCCAAGCAGCGCGGCGAAGACATAGCGCCGCTGCTGGCTGAAGTCGACAAAATGGGCAGTGATCTGGAAGAGGGCAAGCGCGAGCTCGATACCATTCAGAGCGAACTGGACAATCTGTTGCTGAATATTCCCAACCTGCCCCACGAATCGGTACCGGTCGGCGAAGATGAAGAGGGCAATGTCGAAGTATCGCGCTGGGGCACGCCACGCAGCTTCGATTTCCCGATTCAGGACCACGTCGCCCTGGGCGAACAACATGGCTGGCTGGATTTCGAGACCGCTGCCAAGCTCTCCGGCGCACGCTTTGCCCTGCTGCGTGGTCCGATCGCCCGTATGCATCGCGCCCTCGCACAATTTATGATCAACCTGCACACCAGCGAGCATGGCTATGAGGAGGCCTACACGCCTTATCTGGTGCAGGCGCCGGCGTTGCAGGGCACCGGCCAGTTGCCGAAGTTCGAGGAAGACCTGTTCAAGATTAGCCGTGAAGGCGAAGCAGATCTTTACCTGATCCCAACCGCTGAAGTGTCGCTGACCAATATCGTTGCCGGCGAAATCCTCGATGCCAAACAGCTGCCGCTGAAACTGGTCGCCCATACTCCGTGCTTCCGCAGTGAAGCCGGCGCATCTGGCCGTGATACCCGGGGCATGATCCGTCAGCACCAGTTCGACAAGGTCGAGATGGTGCAGATCGTCGAGCCGAGTAAATCCTTCGAGGCGCTGGAAAGCCTGACCGCCAACGCCGAACGTGTGCTGCAGCTGCTCGAGCTGCCGTACCGTAAGCTGGCACTGTGCACGGGCGATATGGGCTTCGGCGCGGTGAAGACCTACGACCTGGAAGTCTGGGTACCGAGCCAGGACAAGTACCGCGAAATTTCTTCGTGTTCCAACTGCGGCGACTTCCAGGCGCGCCGTATGCAGGCGCGCTACCGCAACCCGGAAACCGGCA
>DASUOY010000631.1:0-3106 GCA_036276395.1 Pseudomonas sp. | reverse complement strand
CGATCAGCAAAGGGCGACGGCTGATGACACGTCATCACCAAATGCTCCATCGCCCGCGTCATCCCCACATACATCAGCCGGGCTTCATCACTGACACTCTCGGTCGCATTCGGCAAATACCCAACCCCCGGAATCGCCACCACCGGAAACTCCAGCCCCTTGCTGGAATGCAGGGTCACGATGCTCACCGCGTCCTCGCCCAGGCGCTTGCGGCTGGCGCCGTCGCGGTTCAGCCAGCTCGCCGGGATGCCGGCCACGCGGAATAGCTGGTCGACCTTCTCGCCCATCCACTTGTGCCGGTACACCACCGCCATGTCGCCCCAGGCATAGCCCTGCGCCTGCAGGGCGCGGAAGCGTTCGAGGATGGCCGTGACTTCGGCATTGAAGCTCGGCAGCTCCAGCAGCAGCGGCGGCGGGCCGTGGCGCTGCGCGCTTTCGGGCGCGATCAGCGGCACCGAGTCGTCGTCGGCCTCCTCCGGGTTCATCACGTCCTTGGCAAAGGCGTGCGCCACCTGCAGCACCTCGGCGGTGTTGCGGTAGTTGAGCTTGAGGATGGTGGTGCGGCCCTGGGCCTGGATGCCCAGGCTCTTGAAACTGAGGCGGCCGCGGCGGGTGCCGTAGAGGGACTGGGCGTCGTCGTAGAGCACGAGCAGGGCGTTGGTCTCGGGCGAGACCATCTGCACCACGAGCTTGAACCAGGCCGGCTCGAAGTCGTGGCCTTCGTCGATGAGCACGGCGCCGTACTGGCCAGCGGGAATCTGGCCGCGCTCCACGCCGTCGATGACGGCCTGCACCATGTCCTTGAAGAACTGGTCGCCCTTGGTGACCGGCTTGTCGATGTGATAGGTCTTGAGCTGCTCGGCGCACCAGGCATGGAAGTTGGCGACGCAGACCTTGTCGGCAATGCCCTTGGCCGCGACAAAGCACTGCAGGCGCGTGGCCAGCACCACGTTGTAGCAGAGCACCAGGATGGGCTGGCTCAGCACCTTGGCCAGGTGCAGGCAGCGGTAGCCCAGGATCATGGTCTTGCCGGAGCCGGCGACGCCGTGGATGACGCGGTGGCCGTCGCCCAGGCTGCGCGCGAGCTGCTCCTGCTGCAGGTCCATGATACGCATGAGGTCGGGCAGCGCCTGCGCGGGTGTGGCGGCAGTGCTCGCGTCGCTGCTGGAGTCGTCGCTATCGAAGACGTCCGCCTGCTCAAAGAGGCCGGCTTGCGCCGGCAGGCGGATTTCCGGGAACAGGTGCCAGCGGATGCGGTCAATCTGCGGCAGCGTGAGCACGCCGCCAAAGCTCCAGGGGAACATGTCCCACAGGCGCTGCTGGAAGTCCTCGGCACTGACGGCCTCAGTCATCTCGTCCTTGCAGATCACGCGCTGCGGCGGCAGCACCTCGCCGAGGTCGGTCTGCTGGAACTGGGCGCGGGTGATGTTGCTGAGCACCACACCGTAGCTCCAGGGAAAGCGGAGCTTGCCGGTGTGTGGGTGGCTCTGTTCGCTGACGAGGGCCGGATCCTTCTCCAGCAGCTTGACCACGGCGTGGGCGTAGACGCGGGCCTGCTCGAAGGGATTGGTGGTGCGCTTAAGGCCCGTGGGCGTGACCAGCATGGCACTGAGCTTGTCGAGGCTCTGCAGGTTCTCCAGCTTCCAGTCCTTCACCTCCAGCACAAGGATGCCGCGGCGCGGGTGCAGGATCAGGAAGTCGGGATGAGAGCCGCTGGGGCCGACGGCGACGTCGTACCAGAGCAGGTAGTCGTCCTCGAGCTTGGCCTCCAGACGCTCGGCCAGGCGGCGCTCGCCCGTGGTCATGCGGGGTTTGCAGCTGTTGAAGGCTGGGATGAGGGTAGCCACGGCGCGCGATCCTTGTGCGGTCGCGTCCTTGCGGGTGAGGCGCGCCCTGGCGATCCGTGCGGGGGCGGGGTTGTGCTTGGCAGGGCGTATCCGGCCCCAAACGCCCGAATGTAGCAGCCTTGTTGCGGAGGCGGAACCGGCGGCACCACGGCCTGCGATGACGGGTCCGCTATCGGCGACGGGCGCTACCGCCGGCCGCGACTCAGCCTTCCAGCGCCGCCACAAACTCCTCGAACTTCTCCGCCATGCCCTCCTGCGCCGACCACGCCCGCACCGCGTCGCGGTCGAAGGCGTGCCGCTGCGCCACCCAGACCGCCTGCTGCAGGGCCTGCCGGTCACGCCAATGGAAGTAGGCCGCCAGGCGATCCTTGATGCAGTCGGTCGGCGTCAGCAGGGTCAGGAGACCGGTGTCCGTCGCCACCTCGTTGAGCTCTTCTACCGGCCCGTCGCCCACGGCCAGCGGGCCGGTCGGGAACTCCAGGAACCAGGCCGTGTCCGGATGCACGAAATAGCGGTTCTCCTCCTTGAAGCCGATCTCGGCCAGCGCCTTCCGCAAGGCTGCGCGCTTGGTGTGGTAGCGCTCGACAAAATCCAGGTCAGCGGTCTGGTAACGGTTGTCGCTGTAGATCGAGACACAGCTGCCGCCCACCAGCACGACGGGAATGTCGTGCTGCTTGAGATGGCTGCAGACGAAGGCCGCCAGCTCCTGCAGGCTCATCTCGGCAATCGCTTTCATAAGGTCAGCGGCTTGCCGCTACGACGGGGACGGCGGCGGCTGTCGCGCAGCCACTCCTGGTCCTCCGGCGGATAGAACTCGAAGGCGCGCGCCAGCAGCGCCTTGAGTTCCGCGAGGAAGGGATAGCGGGGGTTCAGGGCATAAACCTTGGTGCGGCCCTGCGGCTCGCACCAGATGATGCCCGCCGCCTCCAGCGCCTCAAGCTGGTTCTGGATGGGGGTGACGCCGGTGCTGAAGGCCTCGGCGATCTCGCTGGCATAGCCGCGGTCACGGGCATAGAGATAGATGAGCACGCGCTCCTTGCTTGTGCTGCCCAGCAGGGGTTCCAGCATGGTGGTGCCCGACAATGACCTAGATAATAGGCTTTATAACCCAATATTTAGGTTACTAAAACTATATTTTAGGTTTTCCTGCCTTGGTTGTAACTTACCTGCCGCCGGCAAGCTGCTGGACCAGCTCTCTGATCCATACAGGTGACATGCCTCACTCCTCAGTAAAGTAGTCACTGTCGAGCTGCTTCACC
>DASUOY010000630.1:0-4514 GCA_036276395.1 Pseudomonas sp. | reverse complement strand
TGGATCTGGGAGCCTTGTTGGCGGGTACCAAATACCGTGGTGATTTCGAGAAGCGCCTCAAGGCGTTGCTCAATGAGCTGCGCAAGCGGCCGCACGCCATTCTGTTTATCGATGAAATCCACACCATTATCGGTGCGGGGGCTGCATCTGGCGGGGTGATGGATGCATCCAATCTGCTCAAGCCGATGCTTTCCTCGGGTGAGATCCGCTGCATCGGCTCCACCACCTTCCAGGAGTTTCGCGGCATTTTCGAGAAGGATCGCGCTCTGGCGCGGCGCTTCCAGAAAGTGGATGTGGTCGAGCCGTCGGTTGAAGACACCATTGGCATACTGCGTGGCCTGAAAGGGCGTTTCGAGCAGCATCACAGCATCGAATACAGTGATGAGGCCTTGCGCGCCGCTGCTGAGCTGGCCTCGCGTTATATCAATGACCGGCATATGCCGGACAAGGCCATCGATGTGATCGACGAGGCAGGCGCCTATCAGCGTCTGCAGCCGGTGGAAAAACGCCTGGCGCGGATTGATGTGGCACAGGTCGAGGATATCGTGGCGAAAATTGCCCGGATTCCGCCTAAGCACGTCAGCAGTTCGGATAAAGAACTGCTGCGCAACCTTGAGCGTGATCTGAAGCTCACGGTATTTGGCCAGGATGCCGCGATCGATTCGTTGTCGACCGCCATCAAACTGTCGCGGGCCGGGCTCAAGGCGCCTGACAAGCCGGTAGGCTCCTTCCTGTTTGCCGGCCCTACCGGGGTGGGCAAAACCGAGGCGGCGCGCCAGTTGGCCAAGGCGTTGGGGGTGGAGTTGATCCGCTTCGACATGTCCGAATATATGGAGCGCCACACTGTTTCGCGTCTGATCGGTGCGCCTCCTGGCTATGTTGGTTTCGATCAGGGCGGCCTGCTAACCGAGGCCATAACCAAGACCCCGCATTGCGTATTGTTGCTCGATGAGATCGAGAAGGCCCATCCGGAAGTCTTCAACCTGCTGCTGCAGGTTATGGATCACGGCACCCTGACCGATAACAACGGGCGCAAGGCGGATTTCCGCAATGTGATTGTGATCATGACCACCAATGCGGGGGCCGAAACTGCTGCGCGCGCATCCATTGGCTTCACCCATCAGGATCATTCCTCCGATGCCATGGAAGTGATCAAGAAGAGCTTTACGCCGGAGTTCCGCAACCGTCTGGACACCATTATCCAGTTCGGTCGCCTGAGCCATGAGGTGATCAAGAGCATCGTCGACAAGTTCCTCACCGAGCTGCAGGCTCAACTTGAGGACAAGCGCGTCATGCTTGAGGTCAGTGATGCAGCGCGTAACTGGCTGGCGGAGAAGGGCTATGACGTGCAGATGGGGGCTCGGCCGATGGCACGCCTGATTCAGGACAAGATCAAGCGTCCGCTGGCGGAAGAGATACTCTTTGGTGAGCTGTCCGAGCATGGTGGCGTGGTGCATATCGATATCAGCGAGGGTGAGCTGACCTTCGACTTCGAAACCACGGCGGAAATGGCCTGAGATAAAGCGCCAAGCAATAAAAACGCCCGGCAATGCCGGGCGTTTTTATTTGCAACCTGGGTTCACTCGCTGTTAACCGCTGCGCGCCTGTTGGTCAGGCGTTGGGCAGTTGGCGGCGGGCTATTAGCGGGCGCGGTAGGTGATACGACCCTTGCTCAGGTCGTAAGGTGTCAGCTCAACGCGAACCTTGTCACCAGTCAGAATGCGGATGTAGTTCTTGCGCATCTTTCCGGAGATATGCGCGGTAACGACGTGCCCATTTTCCAACTCCACACGGAACATGGTGTTGGGCAGGGTGTCGACGACAGTGCCTTCCATTTCGAAGCTGTCTTCTTTCGACATGCAGTAAAGCCCTCGGTATCCAATGAATGGCCCGGTGCAACTGGCGCCAGGCAAAAGCGGCGTGCATTGTGCCCGAAAACTGGGGGTTGCGCCAAGGGCTTCAGTCAAGGCTGACCCAGCGTTGATTGACGAAGAGCTCAATCGGCCGGTATTGGGTCTTGTAACTCATCTTGCGGCAGTTCTTTATCCAGTAGCCCAGGTAGACCGCATGCAGGCCCAGGCGAGCGGTTTCGGCAATTTGCCAGAGGATGGCAAAGCGCCCCAGGCTGCGCTTTTCTTCGCTGGGGTCGTAGAAGGTGTAGACAGCGGACAGCCCGTTGGGCAGCACGTCCGTGACCGCTATGGCCAGCAGTTGGCCGTCGTGGCGGAACTCGTAGAAGCGTGAAAACGCCAGGTCGCGCACAAGGAAGGTGGAGAACTGTTCGCGGCTGGGCGGGTACATGTCGCCGTCAGCATGGCGTTGTTCGATATAACGCACATAGAGCGCGTAATATTCTTCGCTGAATACCGGGCGTACCGGGCGCACCTGGAGATCCTGATTGCGCTTGAGGATGCGCCGTTGCTGGCGGTTGGGGCTGAACCGAGCGGCCGGGATGCGGGCCGGCACGCAGGCGGTGCAGCGCTGGCAGTGCGGGCGATAAAGGTGTTCGCCGCTGCGCCGAAAGCCCATTTCTGAAAGCTCGGCGTAGACCTCCGCATCCATTGGCTGGCTGGGATCGAGGAACAGGGTGGTGGCCTGCTCCTCGGGCAGATAGCTGCAGGGGTGCGGTTGAGTGGCGTAAAACTTCAGGCGGGCCAGCTCGGTCATGATCGACTCTCGGGATCAGTCTGAATCAAGTGTAAGCCAGGCTGGCAAACTCGCCTAGGCAAGCCAGTCGGCCTGATTGGGTTGATCCAGATGGCGGCTCAGAAAAGTGGCGAACTGCTCGCGAGAAATGGCTCGGGCGCCAAAGCTGTGCAGGTGTTGGGTAGGCATCTGGCAATCGATCAGCACAAAGCCCCAGGCTTTCAGGCGCTCAACCAGAGTAGCGAAACCTACTTTGGAGGCATTGTCGGCGCGGCTGAACATCGACTCACCGAAAAACAGTTGGCCCATGGCCAGGCCATATAGCCCGCCGACCAGCTCCTCGCCCTGCCAGACCTCGACCGAGTGGGCTACTCCGCGTTTATGCAGCTCCATATAGGCGGCCTGCATCGGCGTGGTGATCCAGGTCTCCGCGGCATAACTGCGTGGCGCCGCACAGGCCTGGATAACCTCGGCGAAGGCTTGATCGAAGGTCACGCGATAGTGCCCCTGGCGCAGCGCTTTGCTGAGGCTGCGGGAGATATGCAGTTCGTCAGGGAAAAGCACGGTGCGTGGATCCGGCGACCACCAGAGAATCGGCTGGCCATCCTGAAACCAGGGGAAGCAGCCGTGGCGGTAAGCGTTGATCAGGCGTTCGGCGCTCAGGTCGCCGCCAGCGGCGAGCAACCCGTTGGGTTCGCGCAGGGCTTTATTGAGGGGCGGGAAATCCAGCGAGTCGCGTTGCAACCAAGTCAGCATGGGGCAAGCCGGGGGAGGGCAGGGCGGGCACTCGGCATCCGCCCTGGGGGCTATCAGTTGTCGTCGAGGAACTTTTCGACGTCCAGTGCAGCCATACAGCCGGCGCCGGCCGAGGTGATGGCCTGGCGGTAGACATGATCGGCCACATCGCCGGCGGCAAATACGCCTTCGATGCTGGTGGCGGTAGCATTGCCTTCGCTGCCGCCTTTGATCAACAGATAGCCATCACGCATTTCCAGTTGGCCCTGGAACAGGTCGGTGTTGGGTTTGTGGCCGATGGCGATAAATACGCCAGCCAGTGGCAGGTCCTTGGTCGCACCCGTCTGCGTGTCTTTCAGGCGTGCGCCGGTTACGCCGCTGTTGTCGCCCAGCACTTCTTCGAGGGAATGGTTCCAGTGCAGCACCACATTGCCGTTGGCTGCTTTGTCGAACAGCTTGTCCTGAAGGATTTTCTCCGCACGCAGCTTGTCGCGGCGGTGTACCAGATGCACTTCTTTGGCGATGTTGGCCAGGTACAGTGCCTCTTCGACAGCGGTGTTGCCGCCGCCGATCACGGCGACCACCTGGTTGCGGTAGAAGAAGCCGTCGCAGGTGGCGCAGGCCGAAACACCTTTGCCGGAAAACGCTTCTTCCGACGGCAGGCCCAGGTATTGGGCGGAGGCGCCGGTGGCGATAATCAGGGCATCGCAGGTATAGGTGCCGCTATCGCCCTTGAGGGTAAAGGGCCGTGACTGCAACTCGGCGGTGTGGATATGGTCGTAAACGATCTCGGTTTCGAAGCGCTCGGCGTGCTTCTGCATGCGTTCCATCAGCGCCGGCCCGGTCAAACCTTCGACGTCGCCTGGCCAGTTGTCCACTTCGGTGGTGGTGGTCAGTTGGCCGCCAGGCTGAATGCCGGTAATCACCACGGGCTTGAGATTGGCGCGGGCGGCATAAACGGCGGCGCTATAGCCGGCAGGCCCGGAGCCCAGGATGATCAGGCGTGAATGCTTGACTTCGCTCATAAAAACACCTCATAAGCCTTTGTCACAAAAGAGAATGCATGCTCCAATTGAGCCGCACGGAAGATGTTGGCGGATATGCTACACCGAAGCGGGGGATGAGCGGGAGTC
>DASUOY010000629.1:0-2621 GCA_036276395.1 Pseudomonas sp. | reverse complement strand
CAGGTGCGCCTGAAAGGTGTGGCCAAGTTCGACAGCGAAGATGACGTCGAGCGCCGCCTGCACCTGCTGGTCAACGCCTACGCCCACCGTCAGGATGAAGCCATCACCCTGGCCAAGGCGCGCCGCGCTGCGGTTACCGATATCGCCCGTACCCTGCGCAATATCCGCAGCGACTACGACAACCTGGAACACCAGCTGGCACTGTTCAACCGCGAGATCAACAAGCGTCAGGTGTCCAACCTGGAAAGCTTCCGCATCGTTCTGGCACCCAATAAAGACGCGCTTAAGCATATCGACCAGATCATCCACAGCGCCGGCCAATACGAAGAAGGCGAAACCATCTCGGTGTTCGACCTGCAGCAGAGCAGCGAGCAGGACAGCAAGAACGAGGAAGCCAAAGACTACCTGTCGCGCCTGGTGGCCGCCAACCATAACCAACTGGGCTTGAAGGACCTGTTTGAACTGGCCTTCGAGATCACCAAGGTGCATGGCCAGCCGGTGATCCACACCGATATCGATGGCGCAGCAAGCAATGGCACCACCATGACCATCAAGGCGCTGACCAACATGTACCTGTTGCTGCACCTGATGGACCGCGACCAGGCCGGCAAGGTGCGTTTGCCTTACTACCTGGACGAGGCCGCGGATATCGATGAGAAGAACCAGCAGGCGCTGATCGAAACCAGCCTGCAGCTCGGCTTTGTGCCGATCCTCGCGTCGGTGAAGCCGCAGGTTTCGGCCCACGTGGCTATCGACTTGGAAGGCGGTAGCGGGCCAAACGGCATCTATATCGACGAGGCGGATTGGAAATATATCCAGCGTCGCGATAGCGCCAAGGCCAAAATCGAGCAGACGACCGCAGCAACCGAGCCAGCCTAACGCTGGCTCACCAGCCACAAAACACAAGGGCCGCAATTGCGGCCCTTGTCGGTTATTTCTCCAGCGCTATCTTCGGCGCCCAACGCAACCACTCTTCACTCACCTCATCATGCAGGGCAAAGGTCTGCCCAGCCTGCGCGGGCCCACCCATCTGCGGGTTATCCGGTGAGGCGAAGGCGATGCCGCCCTCCAGCAGAGCTTCCAGCGACTCGGTGCGCACCTTCACGCCACTGAACAGCCCGGCATCCACACCGATGCCGCTGGCATTCCAGAAGCGGCTGCCGCTGCGTACCAGCGGCGCATAACGTGGCTCGATAAGGATATGCACCAACACCCGATCAGCGGTCGGCCCCAGCTCGAAATCGGTGACCTTGCCCACCGGCACCTCACGGTAGCTGACCACCACCCCCGGCTTGATCGAGCCGCGCCGCGCCGCGCTCAATACCAGACGCAAGCCCTGTTCGCGGGCATTGGCCTTGGGCGGCGCCTCGGCGGCAGTAAAGCTCAACTGCACGGCGCCCTTCTGGCTCGCGGGCTGCACCTCCAGGTACTGGCCGGTGACCAGGGTTTCCAGATTGGCCGCACGGGTCAGGCTAACCTCGGGCTTGACCACCCAGAACTGCGTGCCAACACGGGCGATCTGCTGGGCAGCCTGGGTGACCCGCGCGTGAAGGATCACCTCCTGCAGGTCAGCGCTCAGCTCGATAGTCTCGACCTTGCCAACATCCAGCCCCTTGTAGCGAATCGCCGTACCCGGGTTCAAGCCATCACCACGGGGCACTCGAATGGTCAGGGCAACCCCCTTCTGCAGTGCGCTGTCCTGATTACCATGCAGGGTATAGCGCTGCACCCGCTTGCTATCCTTGGGCGCATTGAGATCGGGCGTTTCGAAGGCGATACCGCCAGCCAGCAGGGTTTGCAGCGACTCGCTCTTGACCTCGATACCGGACAGCCCGCCTTTCAAGGTGATGCCACTGGCATTCCAGAAGCGCGTGCTGCTGTTTACCAAATGGGCGTACTCAGGCCCGATATGCACGCCGAAAGCCACCTGCAGATTGTCCCGCGACAGCTGCACGCTCTGTACCGAACCAACCGGCACCTGCCGATAGAGAATCGGGCTACCCACCTCCAGCGAGCCGCGACTGTCACTGAACAACACCAGGTGCAGCCCGGGCGCGCTCATATCCAGAGGCGGAGCCTTGACCCTGGCAACGAAGTCGCGCGCGGGGGGATTAGTCAGCTCACCCGGTCGAATGGCAATGTAATTGCCTTTGACCAGAGCCTCCAAGCCCGTGATACCGGCCAGGGAAATCGAGGGTTTGACCAACCAGAAGTCCGTGCCCTCGACCAGATAATCTTCGGTACGGGGGTCGAGCATCAACTCAACGCGGGCACCATTGAGATCGTCGTCCACCTTGAAGGTTTTCATCAGGCCGATCTGTATGCCCTTGTACAGTACCGGCGTGCGCCCCGGTTCCAGCCCGTCGAACTCATGCAACTTGAGCGATACCTTGATGCCTGCCTGTGCGGCATCGAAATCCTCATACAGGCGAAAGGGCAGGCTGGGATCAGTAGGCGGGCTGTCCTGGCGATGCTCAGGCGTGGCGAAAGCAATACCGCCGGCGACTATGCTAGCCAGCGACTCGGTGCGCACCGTGACCCCCGACAGCCCCGCATCGATGGAAACACCACTGGCATTCCAGAATCTCGTGTGTTTGCGCACCAGGGAGGCAAACTCCGGC
>DASUOY010000628.1:0-6612 GCA_036276395.1 Pseudomonas sp. | reverse complement strand
CGCAGGTAATGATCGTAAGGCAGGATGGCCTGGCTCTTGGCGTCCCAGAAATTGCCGTACCAGATGCCCAGCAGGGCCATCAGCACCGGCATGTTCTCGGCCAGCGGCGCCTGCTCGAAGTGCTGGTCCATGGCGTAGGCGCCGGCCAGCAACTCCTTGAAGTTGGATACGCCGATGGCCAGGGCGATCGGCAGGCCGATGGCCGACCACAGCGAATAGCGGCCGCCGACCCAGTCCCACATGGGGAAGATGTTTTCCGCCTTGATGCCGAACTCGATGGCGGCGGTCGGGTTGCTGGTCACCGCGATAAAGTGCTTGTGCAGCTCGGCTTCCGGGCCGCCCAGGGCCAGGTACCAGTCGCGGGCGGCGAGGGCATTCTTCAGGGTTTCCAGGGTGCCGAAGGACTTCGAGGAAACGATAAACAGGGTGGTTTGCGGATTGAGGCGGGCCGTCAGCTCGCGGAACTCGCTGCCGTCGATATTGGCCAGGTAATGGCAGCGCACGCCGCGCTGGGTAAAGGGGCGCAACGCCTCGGAAACCAGTTGCGGGCCGAGGAAGGAGCCGCCGATGCCGATATTCACCACCTCGGTGATCGGCTTGTCGCTGTAGCCGCGCCACAGGCCGCTGTGGATGCGGCTGACCAGCTCGGTCATCTGGTTGAGCACGCGGTGCACCTGGGGAATCAGGTCCACGCCATCCAGCTCCAGGCGGCGGCCGATCGGGCTGCGCAGGGCGGTATGCAGGGCGGCGCGGCCTTCCGAGGCATTGACCTTGTCGCCCCGCAGCTGAGCCTGGATCGACGCCGGCAGCTGTGCCTGTTCGGCCAGCTGTACCAGCAGTTCCAGGGTTTGTTCGTTGATCAGGTTTTTCGAGTAATCCAGCAGCAGGCCGCTGTTGCTCAGGGAGAAACGGTTGAAGCGCTGCGGGTCCGTGGCAAAGGCCTCGCGCATGCTGAAGTCATTCATCTGCTCGCGGTGCTGGCGTAGCGCCTGCCAGGCGGGCAGTTGAGTGACGGCGTGCGGTTGCTGGTAATAGGCCATTGCAGCGTGTTCCTTGTCCGGGTGAAAGGTAAAAGGCCCGGAGCAGTCCGGGCCTTGAGTGTAACTGTCTGGGGCGGGGTGCAAGCAAGCCGTAGGCGCTGAGCGCATCAGGCTGTGCTGGCTAGGACGCGGTGTCCAGCTCGAAGGCCAGGTTGTCGATCAGCCGGGTGCTGCCGATAAAGGCCGCCACCAGTATCACCAGCTGCTGATCTTGCCCTGTGGCGGGGCGCAGGCTGTTGGACTCGCGGATTTCCAGGTAATCCGGCTTGAAACCGGCTTCGCGCTGCTGCTGTTGCGCCGTTTCGATCAGCTTGGGGTAATCCCGCTCGCCGGCCTGGATGGCCGCGGCCATGCCTTGCAGCTGGCGATAGAGCAGGGGCGCGATGGTGCGCTGCTCGGCGTTGAGGTAGCCGTTGCGCGAGGACAGGGCCAGGCCGTCCTCGGCGCGCACGGTCGGCTCGCCGATGATCTGGATCGGCATATTCAGGTCGCTGACCAGGGTGCGGATCACCGCCAGTTGCTGGAAGTCCTTCTGGCCGAAGATCGCCAGGTCCGGCTGGACCATATTGAACAGCTTGCTCACCACCGTGGCCACGCCCTCGAAATGCCCAGGGCGGCTGGCGCCGCACAGACCCTCGGAAACGCCCGGCACGCTGACCCGGGTCTGGCCGTGCATGCCGTGGGGGTACATCTCCTCGACATCCGGGGTGAACAGCAGGTTGCAGCCGGCGCCGACCAGTCTTTCTTGGTCGGCGGCGAGAGTGCGTGGGTATTTGTCGAGGTCTTCGCTGGGGCCGAACTGCAGCGGGTTGACGAAGATGCTGGCGACCACGAAGTCGGCGCGCTGGGCGGCTTTTTCCACCAGGGCGGCGTGACCGGCGTGCAGGTTGCCCATGGTCGGCACGAAGGCGATCTGTTTGCCCTCACTGCGGGCCTGGGCGATAGCGGCGCGCAATTCGCGCACGGTTTTAACCGTATTCATGCAGAAAATCCGTGTTCGGCTGCGGGGAAGCTCAGGTCTTTGACCGCTTTGACATAGGCGCCGATGGCGCCGGCAATGCTGCTCTGGCCCGCCATAAAGTTCTTCACGAACTTCGGCGTGCGGCCGCTCAGGGACAGCCCGAGCATATCGTGCAGCACCAGTACCTGGCCGTCGGTGGCGTTGCCTGCGCCTATGCCGATCACCGGAATCTTCACCGCCTGGCTGATTTCCGCGGCCAGTTCACTGGGCACGCATTCGAGCAGAAGCATGGCCGCACCGGCTTGTTCCAGGGCCATGGCGTCGGCGCGCATCTGCCGCGCCTGGGCTTCCTGGCGGCCCTGCACCTTGTAACCGCCGAGCAGGTTTACCGCCTGCGGGGTCAGGCCCAGGTGGGCACACACCGGGACGCCGCGCTCGGCCAGCAGGCGAATAGGCTCGGCCAGCCAGGCCGCGCCTTCGAGCTTGACCATATGGGCGCCGGCCTGCATCAGGGCGGCGCTGTTGTGCAGGGCCTGCTCGCTGGTGGCGTAGGCCATAAAGGGCAGGTCGACGAGGATCAGTGCACCCTGGTTGCCGCGTTTGACGCAGGCGGTGTGGTAGGCCATGTCGGCGATGCTCACCGGCAGGGTGCTGTCATGGCCCTGCAGGACCATGCCGAGGGAGTCGCCCACCAGCAGCACATCGACGCCGGCCTGGCAGGCCGCCTGGGCGAAGGTGGCGTCATAGCAGGTCAGCATGGCGATCTTCTCGCCGCTCTGCTTGAGGCTCTGCAGGGTGGTCAGGGTTACATCAGGCATGAAAACTGTCCTCGCTCAGGCATTCAGTCGGCAGTTGTGCTGCTTCAGGTTGGCCTGCATTGGCCTCGATTTGCACCGGTGCGGAGCAACGGGACGCCTATAGTCCTGATGGGGGGGCTGGAAGTCAATTGCAGGTGTTACCGGCCTGTTACTGGCGTTACCGCCAATGCGTCGGGCCAAGGCCGGGGCTAGAGCGCCGCTTGGCGGGATGACCTGCTGGTCAATGGCGGGGTATCAGCGTGCCTGGGGCTGCTCGGCAAGCCGTTCCAGGCCTTCGAAGGGGCAGGCGGCGAGCAGCTCGTCGAGGGCACGGCCGTCCGGCAGGCGCAGCCCTGGAGCGATTTCCGCCAGCGGGTAGAGGACAAAGGCGCGGGCGTGCATATGGTAGTGCGGCACGGTCAGGCGCGGTTCATCCAGCTGGCGTTCGCCGAACAGCAGGATATCCAGGTCCAGGGTGCGCGGGCCCCAGCGTTCGGCCTTGCGCGTGCGGCCCTGTTCCAGCTCGATGCGTTGCAGGGCGTCGAGCAGTGCCAGGGGGGCGAGCTCGGTGTCCAGCGCCGCCACGGCATTGACGTAGCGCGGCTGATCCGCCGGGCCCAGCGGGTCGCTGCTATAGAAGGAGGACTGGGCGACCAGTTCGGTCTGTGGCAGGACCGCCAGCGCCGCCAGGGCGCTGCGCAGTTGCTCCAGCGGGGTGGCCAGGTTGCTGCCTAGGCCAATATAAACCCGCTCCATCATTCGCCAGCGCTGTTGCTGGCACCGTCCGCTGCCGGGCTGCGTTTGCGCTTGCTAGCGCTGCGCTTGCGCTTGCGTGGCGCGCCTGGGGCGTCGTCCTTGCTGCTGAGGTCGCGGATCATGCTACGGCGCTCGCTATCGCTGACGTCCTGGTAACGGGTCCACCAGTCGCCGAGGCCGTCGGTTTCCTCGCCCGCGCTTTCGCGCAGCAGGAGGAAGTCATAGCCGGCGCGGAAACGTGGATTCTCCAGTAGCAGATCGGCGCGCTTGCCGCTACGCCGTGGCAGGCGCTCCTGCATATCCCATATCTCGCGAATCGGCATGGTGAAGCGCTTGGGCACGGCGATGCGCAGGCACTGTTCGCTGATCAGTTCGTGAGCGGCTTCCTGCATGGCCGGAATCGGCGGCATGCCGCGCTCCTGCAGTTTGATCACCCGCGCCGGAAGCGCCGGCCAGAGCAGGGCGGCAAAGAGGAAGGCCGGGGTTACGGTCTTGCCTTGTTGCAGGCGCAGGTCGGTGTTGTCCAGGGCGTTGCGGATCAGCTGGTCGGTGTATTCCGGGTTGGCCTTGAGCGCTGCGGCGCTGGCCGGGAACAGTTGGCCGAACAGGCCGTAATCGACCAGCAGTTCATAGGTGTACACCGCGTAACCGGAGAGGAACAGCTTGAGTACTTCCTCGAACAGGCGAGCCGCGGGAATTTCCGCCAGCATGGGGGCCAGCTTGTAGATAGGTGCGGCGCTGTGTTTCTCGATATCGAAATCCAGCTTGGCGGCGAAGCGCACCGCGCGCAGCATGCGCACCGGGTCTTCCTGATAGCGCTTGGTCGGGTCGCCGATCAGGCGGATCAGGTGATTGCGGATATCGTGCACGCCATTGGCGTAATCGAGGATGCGCTCAGTGCCCGGGTCGTAGTACAGCGCGTTGATGGTGAAGTCGCGGCGCTGGGCGTCGTCTTCCAGGCTGCCGTAGACGTTGTCACGCAGGATGCGCCCACTTTCGTTACGCGAGGCCAGGTTGCTGTTTTCTTCCTCGTCACCCTGGGGGTGATTGGCGCGGAAGGTGGCCACCTCGATGATCTCGCGGCCGAAGTGCACGTGCACTAGCTTGAAGCGGCGACCGATCACCCGGGCGTTGCGAAATTCCGCGCGCACCTGTTCCGGTGTGGCGCTGGTGGCCACGTCGAAATCCTTGGGGTCGAGATCCAGCAGCAGGTCGCGTACGCAACCGCCGACCAGATAAGCCTGGTAACCGGCTTGTTGCAGGCGTTCGACCACGCTGGTGGCGTAACGGCTGATTTCCCGGCGCTCGATCGGATGTTGGCTGCTGCTCAGCACTTCAGGGGTGCTGTGCGAGTGTTTGCCACGACGCAGGGGGGAACGGAAAGACTTGAACAGCTTTTTCAGCATGGGAGGCACTGTTTGACGAAATGACTGGCCAGAGTATATGCCGGCCGCAGGAATGGCGCGGATTCTAGCATTGAGTCGGGAAATGGTGCAGGAAACGACAGGCGAGGGTGGCAGGCGGGGGATTTGAAGCTACTGGGGGAGCCGAAGCTCCCCCCCAAATTGGTGCGTGCTCTTTTTTTATTATTATGGCGGGCTTGTTGTTTTTGTTGATTTACCCGTTCCATCCAGTCAAGGACTTTTGGAAAACTTCCCAAGCTGGGAATCAAGAGCAAACGTATTGTTTTGGATGCTGACGCTGCCACGATCACAGAGTGATCCAACCAGTACAGGCTCTGCCTTGAGGCAGTTTTGTTGTTCTCAGCCTGGTTTTGGGGCGAACCCCAAAGGCAATTCCTTTCCAAAAGAATCAGTTAGCTGCGCCTCCGCGTTGTTGTTTTTGTTGTGCTGGAGTCGATGTGTCTTATTTTTATTGTTTGTTTTGGTGCTTGTTATTGTTGTTGTGCCAGCAATAAAGCAGAACCCGTGCCAGTTTTTGCAAACCCTTTAAATTCAATGGTTTGTGCTGTTGGTGGGGTGGTGAGGGGGGATAAAAAAGCCGGGTTCTCGTTACCTTAAGACCCGGCTTTTGTTACTAGGTGTTGAAGGGGTAACAGGCTGTGGAACCTTGCGTATGGTGATTTGTCACCGCCGCGGAACCTTAGCCTGCGGTGGCGCCCGAGGATTTGCGCCGCGGGATGCCCAGGCGCTGGCGGCGTTCCCACAGGCATTTGCGGCTGATGCCGAGTTTGCGCGCCAGTTCGGTTTCGGTCATATGGTCCTGGTGTTCCAGCACGAAGTGCTGGAAGTAGTCTTCCAGTGACAGGTCCTCGGTCGGCTCGCTGGGCTCGTGGCCCAGGCCGCTGCCTTGGGCTGGCAGGCCGCTGAAGTCGTCCTCCAGGTCCTCCAGCTCGATATCGATGCCCAGCAGCTCGGCCGAGATGCTCTTGCCTTCGCAGAGAATCACCGCGCGCTCGATGGCGTTTTCCAGCTCGCGCACGTTGCCCGGCCAGGGGTAATGGCGGATCGCCTGTTCGGCATCGGCGGCGAAGCTCAGGTCGTTACGGCCCTGGCGCTCGCACTGGCGGGTCAGGAAGGCGCGGGCGATCTCGCTGACGTCGCTGCCGCGCTCACGCAGGGCCGGCAGCTTGAGGGCGATCACGTGCAGGCGGTAATACAGGTCTTCGCGGAACTGGCCGACTTTGGCCAGACTCTTGAGGTCGCGGTGGGTGGCGGCGATCAGGCGTACGTCGACCTTCTGCGACTGCACCGAGCCGACCCGGCGGATCTCGCCTTCCTGCAGCACGCGCAGCAGGCGGGCCTGGGCTTCCAGTGGCAGCTCGCCGATCTCGTCGAGGAACAGCGTGCCGCCATCGGCGGCTTCGACCAGGCCGGCGCGGCCGGCGCTGGCGCCGGTGAAGGCGCCCTTCTCGTGGCCGAACAGCTCGGACTCGAGGAGGTTCTCCGGTATGGCGGCGCAGTTCACCGCCAGGAATGGGCCGCCGCTGCGCGGGCTCGCACGGTGGGCGACGCGCGCCACGAGCTCCTTCCCCGTGCCGCTCTCCCCGACCACCAGGAGCGTGGCTCCGGACGCGGCGACGCGGCCGATGGTCTTG
>DASUOY010000627.1:0-6219 GCA_036276395.1 Pseudomonas sp. | reverse complement strand
GTATCGCCTGCTACTCAAGCAGGGCAAGGGCAAGCAGGACTTCTCTGTGGTGCAGCAGCTGTTTGTCGAGTAAAGCCGCAGACAATAAAAAGCCGCAGCTAGCTGCGGCTTTTTATTGGGCGACACCTGCTGCCTAGCGCTCGCGCAGCGCCTCGGAACGGGCGCGGATAATCGGCTTGAGCAGGTAGCTGAGGATGCTCTTCTTGCCGGTGATGATATCCACCGAAGCGACCATGCCGGGGATAATCAACAGCGGGTTTTCCGCCGTGCCCAGGTGGCTCTTGTTGGTGCGCAACTTGATCACGTAGAAGCTGTTGCCTTCCTCGTCGGTGACGGTATCGGCGCCAATCTGCTCCAGCTCGGCCTTGAGCCCGCCATAGATGGTGTAGTCATAGGCGGTGAACTTGACCATGGCCTCCTGCCCGGGATGCAGGAAGGCAATGTCCTGGGGGCGGATGCGCGCCTCCACCAGCAGGTTCTCGCCCAGCGGCACGATTTCCACCAGATCACTGCCCGGCTGGATCACCCCGCCTATGGTGTTGACCAACAGCTGCTTGACGATGCCGCGCACCGGCGAGGTGACCAGGGTACGGTTGACCCTGTCTTCCAGGGCCTTGCCGGTGGACTGGATCTTGCTCAGCTCGGTGCGCGCCTCGTTGAGTTCGGCCAAGGCCTCGCTGCGAAAGCGCCCACGGGTTTCATCGATCTTGCGCTCGACTTCCTTGATCGCCGACTCGGCGCGCGGTATCGCCAGGGTGGTGGCTTCCAGCTGGCCGCGGGCCTCCACTTCGGCGCGCTTGAGGCGCAGCACTTCCACCTGGGAAATCGCGCCCTGGGCCACCAGCGGCTCGGACATCTGGATTTCCTCGCGCAGCAGGCTGAGGCTGTTGCGGAACTGCCCCTGCTTGGAGGCGAATTCGCGCAGCTCCTGCTGACGCTGGATCAACTGCTCTTCCAGGCCGGCGACCTCATCGAGCAGCTGCTGCTTGCGGCTGTTGAACAGTTCGATCTCGTTGTCGGCCAGGCCCGGGGCCTTTTCCCGCACCTCGGCGCTGACCTGCAGCTCGCGGTCCTGCACTTCGGCGCTGAGGCGCTCCACGCGCAGCAGCAGGGACAGGCGATCGGCCTCGGTTTCGCCGACATTGGAGGCGAAGCGGGTATCGTCCAGGCGCAACAGCGGATCGCCAATCTCGACTATCTGCCCTTCACGCACGAACAGTTCGGCGACTATGCCGCCCTCCAGGTTCTGGATTTTCTGCAGGCGCGAGGACGGAATCGCCTTGCCATCGCCGCGGGTCACTTCATCGACCACGGCGAAGTTGGCCCACAGCAGGCAGAAGGCGACAAAGGCGATCAGGCCCCAGATGGTCAGGCGCACCACCCGCGGGGCATCCTCGATCAGCGCCTTGTTGACCTCCGGCAGGGGCTCATCGCCCATGGCGTCGCGGCTGCCGAAATAGGCCCCCAGGGTTTTGCGCAGGCCTTGGCCGAGTTGTTTAGCCGACACTGATCTGCCCCTTCTTCAGCGCTTCCATCACGCTCCCCTTAGGTCCGTCGGCGATGATCTGCCCGCGGTCGACGATGATCAGGCGGTCCACCAGGCTGAGCATGGAGGCGCGGTGGGTGACCAGCAGCAGGGTCTTGCTGCCGATTACCGCCGACAGGCGCTGCTTGAGGCGCTCTTCGCCGGTGTTGTCCATGGAGCTGGTGGGCTCATCGAGCAGCAGGATCGGCGGGTCGAGCAGCAGCGCCCGGGCCAGGGCGACGTTCTGCCGCTGGCCACCGGAGAGGTTCTGCCCGCGCTCACCGACCTGCAGTTCATAGCCTTTGGGATGCAGGCGGGCGAACTCGTGCACGCCGGCCAGCTCGGCGGCCTGCAACACCAGCTCGTCTTCCACGTAACGGGCGCCGGACACCAGGTTGTCGCGCAGGGTGCCGCTGAACAGTTGGATATCTTGCGGCACATAGCCGATGTTGTAACGCAGGTCACTGACATCCAACTGGCGCACGTCGATACCGTCCACCAGCAGGCTGCCGGAGTCGGCCTGATAGAGGCCGACGATCAGCTTGGCCAGGGAACTCTTGCCCGAACCGCTGCGGCCGATAATGCCGATCTTCTCACCGGGACGGACCACCAGGTTGACCTTTTGCAAGGCCGCCTGCTGTTGCTCCGGGTAGTGGAAATCCACCTGGCGGAACTCCACCGCGCCCTGCAGCGACTGGCGCTTGAGCGGGCGCTCGTTGTCGCCGCGCTCCTGCGGCAACTCCATCATCTGGTTGACCGAATCCAGGGTCACCTTGGCCTGTTGGTAGCGGGTCAGCAACCCGGAAATCTGCGTCAGCGGGCCCAGGGCGCGGCTGCTGAGCATATAGCAGGCGATCAGCCCACCCATGCTCAGGTTGCCGGCCATGATCTGGTACACACCCAGCACGATGACCACCACCCCGGCCAGTTGCTGCAGCAGCATGGTCGCGTTCATCGCCAGGCTGGACAACATGCGCGCACGCAGTTCCAGGCGGCTCAGAGTGCCGATGGTCTGCTCCCAGATATATTGGCGCTCGCTCTCGGCGTTGTTGACCTTCACCGCATCCAGCCCGGCCAGGCTCTCGATCAGGCTGGACTGACGCTCGGCGGCCAGGGCCATGGTGCGCTGCATGGTCTCGGCCAGGGGTCGCTGCAAGGCCCAGCCGATCAGCGCCACCAGAGGGAAGGCAAGAATCGGAATCCACACCAGATGACCACCGATCATGGCAATCACCGCCAGGATCAGCAGGGTAAATGGCAGGTCGATCACGCTGGCCAGGGTCAGCGAGGCGAGGAAATCACGCAGGCTTTGAAATTCGTGGATGTTCTGCGCAAAGCTGCCGACCCGCGCCGGGCGGAACTTCATGGCCATGCCGACGATGCGCTCGAACAGCGTGGCGCTGATGATCAGGTCGGTTTTCTTGCCCGCCAGGTCCAGGCACAGGCCGCGCAGGGTCTTGAGCAGCAGATCGAAGAAGAACACCCCGGTGATGCCGACGGCGAGCACCCAAAGGGTGGCTTCGGCCTGGTTGGGCACGACCCGGTCGTAGACGTTCATCACGAACAACGGCGTGGCCAGGCCGATCAGGTTGATCAGCAGGCTCGCGGCTATGGCATCTATATAGAGCCAGCGGGAACGCTTGAGGGTGTCGCGGAACCAGGAGGTGGCGCGCGGGATCAGCTCGCCCCGGTTGAAATCGAACTTGTGCAGCGGCTGGGCGAAGAACACCTGGCCGCTGTAGTCCTTGGCCAACACCTCGGCGCTGACCCGTACCTCGCCGCCCTCGCTTTCGCTGGGCATCACCCGTGCCCTGCCCTGCTCATCCCAGCCGAGCAACAGCGCGCTGCGCCCGCCTTCCAGCAGCAACAGCGCCGGCATCGCCAGCTCGGGAATCTTCTCCAGGCCACGGCGCAACCAGCGCCCCTGCAGACCCGCCCGCGCCGCAGCACGGGCGAGCAACTCGGGACTCAGGCGCTGCTCGGGAAGCGGCAAGCCGGCCGTCAACATGGCGCGGCTGACCGATTTCTGATGCAGGCTGCACAGCGACAACAGGCTGTCGAGCAACGGATCGTCGTAGCGATCACGTGGGTCGCTACGGCTCTGGGTCTGGCTAAGGTCTACTGCCACAAGGTTTTCTCATAGACGACTGGGCTCAATTGAGGCCCGGCAAGCTGACCTGGGCCTTGACTTCGTCCAGCGGCGCCGCCGCGATTGGCGCGACCACACCCTGGCTCTTGAGCAGGGAGCCCATGGTGGCCTTGATCCGGTATTGAGTAAACAGTTCGGTGTAGCGCACCTCTTCAAGACGGCGCGCGGCGGTGAACAGTTCGTTTTCGCTGTCGAGCAGGTCCAGCAGGGTGCGGTCGCCCAGGCTGAACTGCTTCTGATAGGACTCACGCACCCGGGTGCTGTAATCGACGTATTGCTGGGCGATGGGCAGCTGCTGGCGGGCGTTTTCCAGGGCGTTCCAGGCCAGGCCGAGGTCTTCGTTGAGCACGCGCAGGGCGTTGTTGCGGATGTCCATGGCCTGGTTGATCTGGTAGGACTTGGACTGCAGGTCAGCCTTGTTGCTACCACCGGCGAACAGGTTGTAGCTCATATTGAGCATCGCGCGCCATTGGTTGTTATGCCCGGCGACGCCATCCAGATTGTTGTCCATGCCGCGCGACAACTCGGCATCGAAACGTGGGTAGAAGCTCGACTTGGCCGCCTCGTACTGCTGCTCGGTGGCCTGCACATCGGACTCGGCCGAGCTGAGGAAGGGGTTGTTCGCCAGCATTTCCTCGCGGGCCGCCTGCAGGCTCTCCGGCAGTTGGCCAACCAGGCCCTGGGGCGCGCTGAGCTCGGCGGCATCGCGACCGACCACACTGAAGTAGTTGACCTGGGCATCGGCCAGGTTGGTCTGCTCGGTGATCAGGTTGTTGCGGGCCTGGGCCAGGCGCGCCTCGGCCTGGTCGAGATCGGCCGTACGACCGACGCCGCTCTGGCTGCGCAGGCTGATCTGATCATAGATACGCTCGTGGCTGTGCAGGTTGTCCGTCGCCAGACGAGCCATTTCCTGGCGCTTGAGCACCTCGATATACACCTCGGCGACGCTCAGCGCGGTGCGCTCGGAGGTCCCCAGCAACTCATAGGCGCGGGCATTGACGGTGGCGCGCTGGCGGCCCACCTCGCTGCTGGTGGCAAAGCCGTCGAACAGCATCTGCTGCAGGCGCAGGCTCGACTCGCCGCGGGTCAGGGTCTCGCTGTTGTGGCTATCACCACGGGTGCCCGGGCTGTCGGTGTGTTCGCGACCATAACCGGCCAGCAAATCCACCTGAGGCAGGTAACCGCCCTTGGCCGCCTTCATCTGCTCTTCCACCGACAGACGCGAATGGATCCCCGCCTGGATTTCCGGATGTACCTCCAACGCCGCCTGCATGGCCTCATTAAGGGTTTGACCATGAGCCGCCAGGGATACCGCCAGGGTCAGGGGAAGCACTACGAGAAAACGCATTGAAAAAAATTCCTTTTATGCAAAGTAATCAGACGGACAACAGGAGAACGATGCGCAGTACCCGGGGCAATTCCAGCGGCTGCAAACAGCCTGCAATTCGGGACTTCGGGCGGGGCAGAACGGGCATTCAATATCAAAGTGACATCGCGGCGCGCATTCTTTATTATCGCGAGCAAGCGGTCAATAGATTGGCATTGCTCTAATTCCAAAAAGGAATAAGCCAAAATATTGGCGACAGAAGATTGTCGCCAGACTCAAAAAAATTCGAGCTAAACCCTAATTCGTTTCGCCACCCTCTTTCGCACAAGTACACGGAGTCGTATCTATGAGCAATATCGTCGCCATTGTAAAAAGTCTTGTAGGTCAAGTATTTGCCGTCTCCCTCGACGGCCTTAAGCGGCAGATTTTCGAGGGCGAGCGCCTGCTCCAGGGCGAACAGGTCATGACCGGACTCGGCGGCGAAGTCACCCTGCAATTGGCCAATGGCGAACTGGTCGATGTCGGCCAAGGCAGCAACTGGCAAGCGGAAAACCCTGAAGGCGAAGACGCCAGCGCAGAACGCGCCCCCAACTCCGACCTGGAACAAGCCCTGGCCGCCGGCTTCGACCCCACCACCGACCTTGACGCCACCGCAGCAGGCGCAGGTGCCGGCGGCGGTACTGGCGGCGGCGCCGCAGGTGGCGGGCACAGCTTTGTACTGCTGGGCGAAACCGGCGAGCAGCTTGAGGCGACTGTTGGTTTTGAGACCTCTGGGCTTGGCATTGCGGATGAGGCTATAGATGAAGAGCCAGGCATCAATGGAGATGTCACCGTCAACCCGATCAACGATGCCACCGTCGTTGCCAACGACAGCGTCGCGGTGGACGAAGACGGCTCCGTCATCATCGACGTGCTGGCCAACGACGCCGACATCGACAGCGCCAAGAGCCCGGTGACCAGCGTTACCCAAGGCAGCAACGGCACCGTCGCCATCAACCTCGACGGCACTGTCACCTACACCCCGAATGCCGACTTCAACGGCAACGACAGCTTCACCTACACCAATGCCGAGGGCGCCACCGCCACCGTCAATGTCACCGTCAACCCGATCAACGATGCCACCGTCGTTGCCAACGACAGCGTCG
The DNA here is from genome assembly GCA_036276395.1 of Pseudomonas sp. Lineage (GTDB taxonomy): Bacteria > Pseudomonadota > Gammaproteobacteria > Pseudomonadales > Pseudomonadaceae > Aquipseudomonas. The sequence continues at coordinate 73 of DASUOY010000627.1, read as the reverse complement.
CGGTGGACGAAGACGGCTCCGTCATCATCGACGTGCTGGCCAACGACGCCGACATCGACAGCGCCAAGAGCCC
>DASUOY010000626.1:0-7347 GCA_036276395.1 Pseudomonas sp. | reverse complement strand
CAGGCCGATATCACTGAACAGCTTACCGCTGCGCATCAGATCGGTCAGGCGGCCCTGGTTCTCGAACTCTTCGCGGGTCACTGTGGGGTAGTAGATCAGCTTGTTCTTCAAGGCATCGCCGAAGTATTCGTTCTGCGGCAGGTGCTCGGTGATGAACTCACGGTAAGCCACCTCGTTGACATAACGCACGCCATGCACCAGCACCACTTTCTCGTAGCGCTCGTAGGTTTCCGGGTCCTGGATCACGCTCATAAAAGGCGCCAGGCCCGTGCCGGTGCTGAGCAGGTAGAGGTGCTTGCCCGGCAGCAGGTCGTCGAGCACCAGGGTGCCGGTAGGCTTGCGGCTGACCATCAACTCATCGCCTGGTTTGAGGTGCTGCAACTGCGAGGTCAGCGGGCCGTCCGGCACCTTGATGCTGAAGAACTCCAGATGTTCCTCGTAATTGGGGCTGGCGATGGAGTAGGCACGCATCAGCGGGCGACCGTTATCCTGCTGCAAACCTATCATGACGAACTGACCGTTCTCGAAACGCAACCCGGTATTGCGGGTGGTCTTGAAGCTGAACAGGGTGTCATTCCAATGGTGCACGCTGAGTACACGCTCGACGTTCAGGTTGCTCATGCCGATTCCTTGAGGGTCGCAGGGTTGAGTGGGCTTGCGACGGATTCTAGGCGGGCGCAGAATATCTGTTAAGTTGATTATCAAGATATAGGTTATCGGTTATATAGATATGCGATTTACCCTCAGACAATTGCAAGTCTTTGTCGCCGTGGCCCAGCAGGGAAACGTATCCCGGGCGGCCGACTCACTGGCGCTATCCCAGTCGGCCACCAGCACTTCGCTCAGCGAACTGGAACGGCAAACCGACTGCCAGTTGTTCGACCGCGCCGGCAAGCGCCTGAACCTCAACGCCCTGGGCTTGCAACTGCTGCCCCAGGCGGTGGCCCTGCTCGACCAGGCCAAGGAGATCGAACGCCTGCTCGGCGGCAACAGCGGTTTCGGCTCGCTGAATGTGGGCGCCACCCTGACCGTGGGCAACTACCTGGCCACCCTGCTGATCGGCAACTTTATGCAGCGCCATCCCGAATGCCGGGTCAAATTGCAGGTACACAACACCGCCCATGTGGTGCAGCAGATCGCCCACTACGAACTGGATATGGGCCTGATCGAGGGCGATTGCCAGCACCCGGATATCGAGGTGCAACCCTGGGTGAAGGATGAACTGGTGGTGTTCTGCGCCCCGCAGCACCCACTGGCGCAGCGCGGTGAGGCGAGCCTGGCGGAGCTGACGCGCGAGGCCTGGATTCTCCGTGAACAGGGTTCAGGCACCCGCCTGGCCTTCGACCAGGCCATGCGTCATCACCCGGGCAGCCTGAATATCCGTCTGGAGTTGGAGCACACCGAGGCGATCAAGCGGGCGGTGGAGTCGGGCCTGGGCATCGGCTGCATCTCGCGCCTGGCCCTGCGCGATGCCTTTCGCCGTGGCAGCCTGGTGGCAGTGGAAACCCCGGAGCTGGATCTGCGCCGGCAGTTCTATTTCATCTGGCACAAACAGAAGTACCAGACCGCCGCCATGCGCGAATTTATCGAACTGTGCCGCGCCCTGACCGCAGGCGTGGAACGCAGCGACCAGATCGTGCTGCCCAGCATTGCCTGAGCCCAGGTTCAGCCCAGCAGGATAATCGCCCAGACGGCGGCAATCAGCGTCAGGGCGGTGAACTGGGCGGCGCTGCCCATATCCTTGGCGTTTTTCGACAGCGGATGGCGTTCCAGGGAGATGCGGTCGATCGCCGCCTCCACCGCCGAGTTGAGCAACTCGACTATCAGTGCCAGCAGGCATACCGCGACCATCAGGGCGCGCTCGACGCGGCTGACATCCAGGTAGAAAGCCAGTGGAATCAACAGCAGGTTGATCAGCAGCAACTGGCGGAAAGCGGCCTCGCCACTGAAGGCGGCGCGCAAGCCGGCCAGCGAATAGCCGGCGGCATTGAGGACACGTTTAAGGCCGGTCTGGCCCTTGAATGGCGACATCGGTACTAGCACCACAGCAGATAAAGGCCGGCAGGCTACGCCAAGCCCTGGAGAAAAGCACTTCAGTTCGCAGGAATAGATTCCAGCTGTTGCAGCAGCAAGGCGGCCTGGGTGCGGGTTCGCACCCCCAGCTTGCGGAAAATCGCCGTCACATGGGCTTTCACCGTAGCTTCCGAGACGCTCAGCTCATAGGCAATCTGCTTGTTGAGCAGGCCGTCGCAGACCATGGTCAACACCCGAAACTGCTGCGGCGTCAGGCTGGCCAAGCCAGCACTGGCGGCCTTGGCTTCCGCCGACAGGGCAATGGCTTCCGAACTCTGCGCCGGCCACCAGACCTCGCCATCGAGGACCAGACGCACCGCTTGCTGGATGGTTTCCAGGGCACTGGATTTGGGAATAAAACCGCTGGCACCGAACTCCCGCGAACGCGCGACTATGGAGGGCTCTTCCTGGGCGGAAATCATCACCACGGGAATCTGCGGGTATTGCCCGCGCAGCAGCACCAGGCCGGAAAAACCGTAGGCACCAGGCATATTGAGGTCCAGCAGAACCAGATCCCAATCGGTTTTCTGCGCCAGACAGGCTTCCAGCTCGGCGATGCTGGCGGCCTCCACCAAGCGTACGTCCGGGCCCAGCCCGAGGGTCAGAGCCTGCTGCAGGGCACTGCGAAACAGCGGGTGATCATCGGCAATCAGGATTTCAAAAGCGGCCATGGTGAGTCCTGTTTTTGTTATGTGAATACCCGCCCGGGGTACTGTCCAGGGCACGCTGAACAGTGCGCGCAGACCGCAGGGTTGCAGCGCAAGCAGACCTGGCAACGCAGAAAACGCCCCAGCATGCCGAGCGCTGACGGGGTGGTCAAGCACGACGCTTTGCGGCACAGTCAGCGCCTTTGCCGAGTGAGAATCCCAGATGCCGAGCCACGCCCTACGCGCCGACTTATTGATGCTGCTGACTGCCATGATCTGGGGCTCGGTGTTTGTTGCACAACGCCTGGGCATGGACGCCATCGGCCCCTTCCTTTACACCGGCCTGCGCTTCGCCCTGGCGGTCGCAGTGCTGCTGCCGGTTATCCGCCTGCTGGAAGGCCGCAGCAAGACGCCGCCAGCCAAGCTCAATCGCAACCTGCTGCGCGGCGGCATCCTGATGGGCCTGGCCCTGGCTCTGGGGATCAACCTGCAGCAGGTCGGCCTGCTGTTCACCACTGTTACCAATTCCGGCTTTATCACCGGCCTGTACGTGATCATAGTGCCGCTGCTGGGGCTGTTTATCGGCCACAAGACCGGCCTGGGGATCTGGCTGGGCGCCAGTCTGGCGGTGGTGGGCATGTTTTTGCTCAGCGTCGGCGAAGGCTTTCAGGTCGCCTCCGGCGACTGGCTGCAACTGGCCGGTGCTTTTGTCTGGGGCGTGCATGTGCTGCTGGTGGGCTTCTTTGCCAGCCGGCACGACCCGCTGCGCCTGGCAGTGGTGCAGTTCGCCACCTGCGCGGTGATCAGCCTGATCCTGGCCCTGGTGCTGGAAGAAATCCGCCTCGATGCCATTCTCGCCGCCGGCCCTGCCCTGCTGTATGGCGGCATCCTCGGCGTGGCCGTCGGCTTTACCTTGCAGGTGGTGGCGCAGAAGGATGCGATCGCCTCCCACGCGGCGATCATCTTCTCCCTGGAAGCGGTATTCGCCGCCATTGCCGGCGCCTGGATGCTCGGCGAATCCCTGGAGCTACGTGGCTACCTAGGCTGCGCCTTGATGTTCGGCGGCATGCTGCTGGCACAGCTCTGGCCGAAAAAGCCAGCGCTGTAAGAACCTGTTTCGGATCTCGCGAGCTAGAGCCAGACAAGGCGCTACGTAGTAACAGCCGAAGGCTGGTCAAAGCGCCGAGGAAGCGGAGTTTACTGGCTGTAAATGAGCATTCCGAGGCTGTTTTTAACGCCGGATGGCCGACGCGCAGCAGATCGCAAACAGGTTCTAAGCGGTCTTACAGGAAGGGCTGCAACCGCTGGTGCAGCGGGCTGTGCAGATCCAGGGCGCGCGGCGCCTTGGCCGCCAGATAATGCTGACTGAAAACATCCAGATAGGCATTCAGGGCGGCGGACGCCTGCTGGTCGCCGGCCAGCTCCAGGCACAGGGCCGCTACCTCGGCGGTGCACAGATGATCGTCACGCTTGGAGCGGCGCAAACGGTAGCGCGATAACTGCTCGGGTTGCAGGCTGAGCACCGGCAGGCTGTCGAGGTAGGGGCTCTTGCGGAACATCTTGCGCGCCTCGCTCCAGGTCGCATCGAGCAGCACGAACAGGGGCCGCTTGCCAGGTGCCGGTTGCACCTGATGCACCACCCGCTCGGGGGCCGCATATTCCCCCGGAAACACTAGATAGGGCTGCCACTGCGGATCGCTCAACAGCGCCGGCAGCGCCGCGTCGACCTCGGTGCGCAGCCAGCCGAAGGCCGAGGTGTCAGGCAGCATATCGGCGATCAGCCAGCCGGTATTGCTCGGCTTGAGCGCCTCCACATCATGCATCAGCAAGCACACCGCCGACTGTGCGGCGACATTGGGACGCCAGGCGCACAGGCAATGAGTCGGCACCAGGCGACAACCGGAACAACGCACGGAGCGACAGCCACGGGCGAGAAAAGGCTTGGCACAGCGGGCCAGGCGCGCGGCACGCAAGCGGGCGACAGCGTGGCCCATGGAGTTGGTCGCTGGTGAGGGGGACAAAGACTGCATAGTGGATCCTGAATCGGCAAGCGCGGCAGTCTAGCAAGAGCAGGGCGAACTGCGTACGCCCATAAGCAGCACAAGAGGTAAGATAGCCGCCACTGAACCTCGCCCGACATTCGCCTGTCGAAGGCGCGAACCGACTCTGGAGTACCCCATGCTGCGTCTTACCGGCTTGACCCTGACCCTGTGCCTGCCCCTACTCGCCCATGGCGCTTCGCTGAAAGACTTCGAACTGAGCAAAATGCTCGAACAGGTCGCCCGCCAAAGCAGCCAAGGAACACCTCGGGCAATCAACGAAGACATTCTCGATCAGGGCTATAGCGTCGACGGCAACGAGTTGGTCAATCACCTCAGCGTGCGTACCGAGCATGCCGGGCAGATGCGTGGCAACCCGGATACGGTGCGCGCGCAACTGGCCAACAGCGTTTGCCGCAACCCAGGTTATCGCCAGTTACTGGCCCGCGGCGCGGCACTGCGTTATGAATTCAGCGAATACAAAAGCAATCGCCCGGTCACGAGCGAGCGCTTCACCAAGGCTGACTGCGGCCTCTAACAAGGTTCAGCCAGGGCTCTTGTGCACGCGCCGCTGCTCATCATCGGCGCGCAGATCCGCCAACAGCGCTTCCATATAATGCGAGCGGCGCGCACCACCTTCCAGACGCCGCAAGCACTCATCCTCCACACTCAACTGGTTGCTCCGCGCCGCCTGTTGCAGCAAGCGGTACAACTCCAGTTCGAGTTCCAGGGTCAACTTAGGCATACCTGCCCCTCCCTTTCCAAACTGCCCGGCACCTCGCCGCACAGCCAATCCGGCCAACCTAGCCACAGGGCTCGCCACAGCCTTGCCGGCGACCAACTGCGTACAGCACAAACCTCGCACAGCTGGCTTTGCCGACAGGTGCAATCACAGCGCGTTACGCGCAATCCGCACCTGGCGCACAAAAACACCCACTGCTCTCAGTAAACCAGACACCCAGCGTAACCGGCGGCGCTCAGACGAACGGCTGCAAGCCGTCCTTGCCATGACGGCCCCCGATAGGCGCCGGCGCGTCTGGCGGCGGACTATGCTGCAAAGACGCAAACCGCAGGCTGACTGCACACCAGCCCAAGGTCTGCCCGCAGCCAGCGTGAGAAGAGTCTAGAGCGCTGGATAGCGGCGGATGCTGACCTGCATCAAGACCAACCGAGGCGGATTGCGCCAGCCTGCAGGCTGTCTTACCCAAACCAGAAAGGATGCCCCCATGGCTCTACTCAACTTTCTCGGCGCCATCCAGCAAGTCACCGGCTCTTCTTATCTGATCGAAAGTCGTGATGGCGCCAAGGTACTGCTCGATTGCGGCATGCGCCAGGGGCGCCGCGAAGATGAAGAAGGCAACCGTGCCCCCTTTGCCTTCGACCCGAGCAGCCTGGATGCGGTGGTGATCTCCCACGCCCATATCGACCACACGGGATTGCTGCCCAAGCTTGCCGCCGCCGGTTACCGCGGGCCGATCTACGCCACCGATGCCAGTTGCGAGCTGATGGAGCTGATGCTGCTGGATGCCGCCGCTCTTCAGGAGAAAGACGCCGAATGGGAAAACAAATGGCGCGCGCGCCTGGGCAAGGCGCCAATCAGCCCGCTGTACACCACCCGCGACGCCGAACAGGCGCTTAGCCAGCGCCGCCCCATGGTTTATGGAGAGACCCGGGAAGTGGCCAAGGGCGTGCAAGTGACCTTTCACGATGCCGGGCATATTCTCGGCTCGGCGATTGTCGAGATCGCCGTCCAGGACCATCACCTGACCCGCCGCCTGGTATTTTCCGGCGACCTGGGCAACACCTGCTCTCCATTGATGCACGATCCGGCCATTCTCAATAACGCCGACCTGGTGCTGCTCGAATCCACCTATGGCGACCGTGACCACCGCTGCAGCAGCGATACCCTCGACGAACTGGCAGAGATACTGCAGCAGGCCCATCGCGATGGCGGCAACGTACTGATCCCCTCCTTCGCCGTCGGCCGCACCCAGGATCTGATCTACTACCTGGGTCGCTTCTATCAGGAAGGTCGTCTGCCGCAACAGGCCGTATTTCTCGACAGCCCCATGGCCATCCGCGCCAATGCCATCTATTCACGCTTCCAGGGGCAGTTTGCCCCAGCCGACCGGGCCGCCCTGCAGGCCAAAGGCATCAAGCACATCGAGGACTGGCTACCCATTCTGCGCTGCACGCCGAGCCCAGAAGACTCTATGGCGATCAACCGGATCAAGAGTGGCGCAATCATCATTGCCGGCAGTGGCATGTGCACAGGCGGGCGTATCGTCCACCACTTCAAGCACAATCTCTGGCGCAGCGATTGCCACCTGATCTTTCCCGGGTTTCAGGCCAAGGGCACCCTGGGGCGCAACATCGTCGACGGCGCGCAGAGCGTCAAAGTGCTGCACCAGCGCATCGCGGTAAAAGCCCAGGTGCATACCCTGGGCGGATTTTCTGCCCATGCCGGGCAGTCGCAACTGATCGACTGGGTCAGCCACTTCGACCATCACCCCGAGCTGTATCTGGTGCATGGCGAGCTGGAGAAAATGCAGGCACTGCAACAGGCCCTGCGCGAGCGCCTGAACTGG
>DASUOY010000625.1:0-6857 GCA_036276395.1 Pseudomonas sp. | reverse complement strand
TGCTGTTCGATCTTCAGGGCAATCTGCTCGCCAAGGGCAAGGTGGAGCTCGAGGCCTATTACTCCAAGCAGCCCGGCTGGGCCGAGCAGGATCCCGAGTATTACTGGGCCAGCCTGGGCCAGGCCTGTGCGCAGCTGTGGCAGCAGGTGGATATCGACCGCAGCCTGATCAAGGGCGTATCACTGACTACCCAGCGCGGCACCCTGATCAATGTTGACGCGCAAGGTCAACCGCTACGCCCGGCCATGCTCTGGCTCGATCAACGCCAGGCCAAGGTCGAAGGGCGGATCACCGGGCCCTGGGGCTGGTTGTTCAAACTCGCGGGTTTGCAGGCCACGGTGGATTACTTCCGCGCCCAGGCCGAGGTCAACTGGATCGCACAGAACCAGCCGGAAATCTGGGCCAATACCCACAAGGTGCTGCTGCTCTCGGGCTTTCTTACTCACCGGCTGTGCGGCAAGTTTGTCGATTCACTGACCAGCTGTGTGGCCTACCTGCCGTTCGACTACAAGCGCCTGCAGTGGGCTAAACCGGGCGACTGGAAATGGCAGGCCATGCCGGTGCGCCGCGAGCAGTTGCCGGAGCTGTGCAAGCCTGGCGAGTTGCTCGGTCATATCACGGCGGCGGCCAGCCGCCATACCGGGATTCCCGAAGGCCTGCCTCTGATTGCCGCCGGTGCCGACAAGGCCTGCGAGGTGCTTGGTGCCGGCGGTGTGGAGGCGAGCACGGCCTGTCTGTCCTATGGCACCACGGCGACCATCAACACTACGCGCAGCAAGTACCTGGAAACCATCCCGCTGATTCCGCCATATCCCTCGGCGATTCCCGATCATTTCAATACCGAGGTGATGATCTATCGCGGCTTCTGGATGGTCAGCTGGTTCAAGCAGGAGTTTGGCCTGCGTGAAATGCAGCGCGCCAAGGAGCTGGGCGTCGAGCCCGAGGCACTGTTCGATGAGCTGGTCAACAGCGTGCCGGCCGGCTCCATGGGCCTGACGCTGCAGCCTTACTGGTCGCCGGGCATCCGCGAGCCGGGGCTGGAGGCCAAGGGCTCGATCATCGGTTTTGGCGATGTGCACACCCGCGCGCATATCTACCGGGCGATCCTAGAAGGGCTGGCCTATGCCCTGCGCCAGGGCAAGGAGAAGATCGAGAAACGTTCGGGCACTCGCATCACCCGCCTGCGCGTCTCCGGTGGCGGCTCGCAGAGCGATGCGGCGATGCAGCTGACTGCCGATATCTTCGGCCTGCCTGCCGAGCGTCCGCATCTGTATGAAACCAGCGGCCTGGGGGCGGCGATCAACTGCGCGGTGGGCCTGGGTTTGCATCCGGATTACCCGACAGCGATCAAAGCCATGACCCGGGTAGGTGATGTGTTTACGCCCAATCCAGAAGCGCAGCGCACCTATCAGCAGCTGTACACGCAGGTTTATCAGCGCATGTACAAACAACTCAAGCCGCTGTACCAGACCATTCGCAAAATCACCGGCTACCCAGCGTAAAAGGCTGCTGCGCGTCGGCCCTGCTGCGTTAAAAACAGGCTCGGAATGCTCATGTACAAAAGTACACTCCGCTTCCTCGCCTGTTTTTGCCTTGCAGGACTCTAGCTCGCGAGCCTTTGGACAGGTTCTGCAGTGACGGGTCAGGCCACATCCACCAGAATGATTTCGCTATCTTCGATAGCCGTCACCCGGATCACTTCTACATCGCTGACAGCCACACCATCACGGGCCTGAGCGCTTACGCCGTTGACCTCGATGCTGCCGCTGGCAGCCACCAGATAGGCTTTGCGCGCCGCACCAATCGGGTACTCGGCACTCTGCCCCGCTTGCAGGGTAGCGGCGGCCATCCGCGCGTTGGTGCGGATCGACAGGGCGTCCTGGTCTTCGGCAAAGCCGCTGGCCAGGGTGACAAAGGTGCCGGCGCGCTCACCTTTGGGGAACGGTTTGGCGCCCCAGGATGGCGGCAGGCCCGATTGGTTGGGCTGAATCCAGATCTGGAAGATCTTGGTGGCGCTGTCTTCCAGGTTGTATTCGCTGTGCGCAATCCCGGTGCCGGCGCTCATGACCTGCACATCACCGGCTTCGGTACGGCCATGGTTTCCCAGGTTGTCCTTGTGGGTGATGGCCCCATGGCGTACATAGGTGATGATTTCCATATCGCGGTGCGGATGGGTCGGAAAGCCCGTGTGCGGCGCGATTTCATCATCGTTCCAGACCCGTAGTGCGCCCCAGTTCATCCGCGCCGGGTCATAGTATTCGGCAAAGGAGAAGTGATGGCGGGCATTCAGCCAGCCATGATTGGCCGCGCCGAGTTGGGCGAAGGGGCGTACTTCGATCATCTGCGTATCCTCATTGAGAAGCACCGGCTTTCGGCGGTGGTACTGATTGGCGATGGATAGATGATCCAATAAATCAATGCGATTAAAAATGCGTAAATATTGCGCTTAATAATCTAGTTTGTTGATGTTTAGCCCTGTCGGTTTATACGCGAGCGCAGCCTCAAACCTTGTTGCTGGGCCTATACCAGAAGGCGTGAAAAGGATGCAGGGAATGCAAGAACGTAAAGCGCTGCTGATTCTGCATGGCAAACAAGCGCTCAATGCCGAGGTGCGCACTGCTGTGCAGGAGCGTCGCGAGGCGGGCTGGCAACTGGATGTGCGGATCACCTGGGAAGCTGGCGATGCCCAGCGCCTGGTCAATGAAGCCTTGCAGGCTGGCTACCCGACCCTGGTCGCCGGTGGTGGCGATGGCACCCTGCGCGATGTGGCCGAAGCCATGGCGCTGGCAGAAACCAAGGCCAGCCTGGCGCTGTTGCCATTGGGCACGGCCAACGATTTTGCCTGCGCCGCCGGTGTGCCGCTTGAGCCCTCGGCGGCACTGGCCTTGCTGGATACGCCGGCGCAAGCGATTGATCTGGGCGAGGTCGATGGTCAGGTGTTTCTCAATATGGCCACCGGCGGTTTTGGCTCCAATGTCACCGCCAATACCTCGGAAGAGCTCAAGCGTTTGCTCGGCGGCGCGGCTTACTTTCTGACGGGGCTGACCCGTTTTGCCGAGGTGCAGTCGTCGTTTGGCCGCTTTAGCGGGCCGGATTTTCAGTGGGAAGGCGAGTTCCTCGCCCTCGGCATTGGCAATGGCCGCCAGGCCGGTGGTGGGCATGTGCTGTGCCCGCTGGCGCGGGTCAACGATGGTTTGCTGGATATCTGCATCGTTCCGGCAGCGGCCGATGTGGTCGGCACCCTGGGCACGCTGTTGTCTGGCGGTATCAACGGCTTGCAGAGCGTGGCCCTCAGTGCGCGGCAGCCTTGGCTGGAAATCGAGGCGCCGCAAGGCCTGGATCTCAACCTGGATGGCGAGCCGATGGAGAGTCGAAAACTGCGCTTTACGGCAATGCCGGCAGCCCTGCGCGTGCATTTGCCGGAAAACTCGCCGCTGTTGGTGGAGTAGGCCGGGCGGTAGCTGCCGTCTGGCTGGCCTCGACGCTGCGCTTGTCGCATGATGGCGCCGCGCCATCTGCCTTTAGATGCGCGGCATATGGCCGATACACCCGGTTATGGCTAATTGGGCTAGGCTAAATCGATAAGTAGAACAGGAGCGCAAGATGGCTGGCATTCTCGACTCAGTGAATCAACGCACCCAGTTGGTGGGTGAGAATCGCCTGGAAATTCTGATGTTCCGTCTGGCGGGAAGGCAGCTGTTCGCGATCAACGTGTTCAAGGTGCAGGAAGTCCTGCAAATGCCCAAGCTGACCCTGATGCCGCAGCGTCACCGCTTCGTCTGCGGTGTGGTCAACCTGCGTGGCCAGACCCTGCCGGTGATCGACCTGTCGCAAGCCATCGGCATGCGCCCGATAGTGCCGGATGAGCGCAGCACCATTATCGTCACCGAGTACAACCGCTCGGTGCAGGCCTTCCTGGTGGGCGGGGTTGACCGCATTCTCAACCTCAACTGGGAATCCATCCTGCCGCCGCCTGGCGGCGCCGGCCGTCAGCATTACCTGACGGCCATCACCAAGGTCGATGAGCAGCTGGTGGAAATCATCGACGTGGAAAAGGTGCTGGCCGAGATAGTGCCCTACAGCGCGAAGATCACCGGTGATCGCCTGTCCGATCCGGTGCTGGAGAAGGCGCGCGGCCGTGAGGTGTTGCTGGTCGATGACTCCAGTGTGGCCTTGTCGCAGTTGCGTGACACCCTGTCGCAACTGGGCTTGAAGATGCATGTGGCGACCGATGGCCTGAAAGCCCTGAACATGCTGAAAAAATGGGCGGATAGCGGCGAGGTGATGACCGACAAGCTGCTGATGATCTTCACCGATGCCGAGATGCCGGAAATGGACGGCTACCGCCTGACCACCGAAATCCGCCAGGATGCGCGCCTGAAGGATCTCTATATCGTGCTACACACCTCGCTGTCCGGCAGCTTCAACGAGGCCATGGTGCGTAAAGTGGGCTGCGACAACTTTCTCTCCAAATTCCAGCCGGACAAGCTGGTCGATGTGATCCGTGAGCGGCTGATGCTCGATGAGCCAGCCGCTTAGGGTTGTTGCTCCAGGCGCTGGCGCAGTTGTTCGATGCGCTGGCGATTGACCTGGAAATCCGCATAGCCCAGGCGTGATGCCGAGCGCACGTCGATGGCGTTGGCGCCGATCAGAAATTCCACATCGTCGACAAAGCGCATCAGCTTGCTGCTGAATTCCGCGCGCAGATAACCCGGCGTTTCCTCTACCAGGCGTACCCGCGGCTCGCTACTGAGCAGCTGCTTGAGGCGCGCCTGGGTCTGCTCCGGATTGCCCTTGAGCGGCAGCGGGGCGATAAAGTGCTCGGCGTCGCTGGCCTGGCTGCTGACGCAGTTGGGCGAATCCGGGCAGGGCGACAGGCGCCCGTCATGGATGCCCAGCCCCTCCGGTGGGCTGCCGCTGCAGGCGCATAGCAATGCCACCATGGGCAATGCCAGTGCAGGCTTGTGGGCGCCGCTGCTTGCTCGTATAAGGGCGTTTTGCCAAAGGGAAAGCAGGCTCATGTTGCGTCTCTCCGGGTTGTACCGTTATCCACTGAAATCTGCCGCGGGCGAATCCTTGCAGGAGACTGGGCTGGATGCCCTGGGCGTGCTCGGTGATCGTCGTTGGATGGTAGTCGATAGCGAAAGCGGGCGCTTTCTGACTCAACGCCTGTTACCGCAGATGACCCAGTTGCGTGCCCGTTGGCAAGGCAGCGAACAGCTGCTGTTGAGCGCGCCGGGCATGGCCGATGTGCTGGTACCCGTACCGGGGCCGCAGGCCGCGCTACGCGGGGTGACCATTTGGCGTGACAGCCTGCAGGTACCGGATGCTGGCGAAGCCGCGGCCCTGTGGCTAAGCCAGTGGCTGGGTCGCAGCTGCCGCCTGGTGCAGGTGCCGGCGGCGCGCGCGCGACAGGTCGACACCGGCTATGCCGAGAGCGGCGAGAAGGTGGCCTTTGCCGACGGTTTCCCCTTGCTGCTGATCGGTCAGGCCTCCCTGGAGGATCTGTCCGCGCGGGTGGGGCGGCCGTTGCCGATGTTGCGCTTTCGCCCGAACCTAGTGGTGGCGGGCAGCGAACCCTATGCCGAGGATGGCTGGAAGCGCATCCGCATCGGTGAGCTGGAGTTTCGCGTGGTCAAGGGCTGTTCGCGCTGCATCATGACCACCCTCGACCCGCAGACGGGCGAGCGCAGCCCTGACCGTGAACCGCTGGCTACCTTGAAAACCTATCGCGAACGCGAGGGCGAGGTGTACTTCGGGCAGAACCTGATCGCCTGCGGCGAGGGGCGTCTGGCGTTGGATATGCCGGTGCAGGTGCTGGAGTAGGGCGGGCAATGCACGCTCAACAGCTGCTGTTGAGCGTGCGCCGTGGTTACTGGTCGAAGTAGCGCTCGTGCCAGGCCACCAGGGGCTGCGGCGCATTGAGCTTCTCGCCGTAGATCACCGAGTAGGACAGCACGTTCTGCACGTACTGGCGGGTTTCGTCGAAGGGGATGTTCTCCACCCAGACGTCATAAGGCAGGTGGTTGGCGCCGCGTAACCACTGTCTGACCCGGCCTGGGCCGGCATTGTAAGCGGCCGATGCCAGTACCCGGTTGCCATTGAACTGGCCGTAGATCTGGCTCAGGTAGGCGGCACCCAGCTGAATATTGATCTCCGGCCGATACGCCAGCTGCGGTGACGACAGCGGAATGCCGAAGCGCTTGGCGGTTTCCTTGGCGGTGGCCGGCATCAGTTGCATCAGGCCCATGGCCCCGACATGGGATTTGGCGTCGGCCATAAAGGCGCTTTCCTGGCGGGTGACGGCAAATACCCAGCTGGAGTGGATGTCGCGGTTGCGCGCTTCGCGCACCAGATGGTCGCGGTGCGCCATGGGGAAGCGCACGTCCAGGTCGTCCCAGTACTGCGCCTGGCTGATGGTGCGGATGGCCGGGAAGTACCAGCCCATTTCATAGGCCAGGCGCGCCTGGGCAACCATTTCATCGCGGCTGAACAGGCGGGTGACGTTGTACCACTCGCGGCGACCGTCGGCGATCTGGCCGCGCGCATGGAACTCCAGGGCGCGGCGAATGGCCGCCGAGTTGCGCACTTTCTGTACTGTTTGCGGGCTCAGGGCCAGGGGCTTGTTGTTCAGCTGATAGGGCGCTTGCACCTGGTCGGCGGCCATAAAGCCGTAGAAGTCACGCTCCTTGGCCAGGCTTTGGTAGAGCGCCTTGGGTTCCTGGCTATTGGGTTGCGCCAGTTGCAGGCTGCGCGCCTGCCAATAGCGCCAGCGGTTGGTCTGGGCCAGCTCCGCGGGCATTTGCCGGGTCAGCAGGTGGGCTTCGTTCCAGCGGCCGAGGCGCAGCAACAGCCGC
>DASUOY010000624.1:0-2019 GCA_036276395.1 Pseudomonas sp. | reverse complement strand
GGCCGCCGACCTTGTGGCCGAACAGGCCCATGGCGAAGTCGGTGAACAGCTTGATCATCCCGGCCTGTTCAAGGAACGCGCCGAAAAGAATAAACAGGAAGATATAGGTGGCCGACACGTAGGTCGGCGTGCCGTACAGCCCCTCGGTGCCGAAGGCCAGCTGGTTGACCAGTTGATCGATGGCGTAGCCGCGGTGCATCAGGTCACCCGGCAGGTATTGGCCGAACAGGCCGTAGGCGAGAAACAGCGCGCAGATCAGCGGCAGGGCAATGCCCATCACCCGGCGAGCGGCCTCGAACACCAGCACGATCAGGGCCAGGCCAATAACCATATCGGCCTGGGTCAGATCACCGGAACGCTGAATCAGCTCGGCTTCGAAATACCACTGGTAGAACGCCGTGGCCATGCCGGCCAGGCCCAGTAGCCAGGCCAGCGGCTGCCAGGGCTGCTCCTTGCCCCGGGCGGGAAAGCAGAGAAACACCACCAGCAGCAGAAAGCCCACATGCACGGCCCGCAGAATCTGGCTGGATACCGGGTGGAAGGCCGCGGTGATGATCTGGAAGATGGAAAACAGCAGCGCGACATAGAACAGCGCTTTCGGCCACTCGCTGGGGTTGGCGGCGAGGCCTTGGTTTTGCTCACTCATGAAGGTCACACCCTCGTTACAACGTCGATAGCGCAAGAGTCGCCAACAAAACCTGCCGTGGCCTGCACGCCGGTTTTATTCGCAGCTCTAGCTCGTGTTCACAGAGGTTGGCGCTGCGCACAGCGCCAACCTACACCTGCAACCCTTCAGCAGCCTTACAGTGCGCCGGCTTCCTTGTAGAAGCGCTCGGCACCCGGATGCAGCGGGATCGGCAGGCCCTTGGCGGCGCCTTCCAGCTTGATGTCCTTGGCCGCCGAGTGGGCGTTGCCCAGGCGCTCGAGGTTGTCGAACATCAGCTTGGTCATCTGGTAGGCCACTTCCTCGGACACGCCGTCATGGCTGACCAGAACGTTGGTGATGGCCACGGTCGGCACATCGCTGTCCTGACCGTCGTAGGTGCCGGCTGGGATCGCGGCAGCCTGGTAGGCGGCGTTGTCGATCTTCGCGGTGATCTCCGCCGGGATGGCGACGAAGGTGATCGGCAGGGTCGCGGCCA
Organism: Pseudomonas sp.; assembly: GCA_036276395.1. GTDB lineage: Bacteria > Pseudomonadota > Gammaproteobacteria > Pseudomonadales > Pseudomonadaceae > Aquipseudomonas. The sequence continues at coordinate 877 of DASUOY010000624.1, read as the reverse complement.
GGTCGCGAATCGCCGCCATGCCCAGACCCGAGGACTGCAGGGTGGCATCCAGCTGACGGTTCTTGATCAGCTCGACCGACTCGGCGTACGGCAGAAACTCGACCTTGCCCATGTCTTCATAGCTCAGGCCGGCGGCCTTGAAGATGGCGCGGGCGTTCAGCTCGGTGCCGGATTTCGGCGCGCCGACGGAGATGCGCTTGCCTTTGAGGTCCGCCAGGGTGGTGATGCCGGATTCCTTGCTGGCGACTATCTGGATGTAGTTCGGGTAGGTGCCGGCAATTGCCCGCAGCTTGCTCAGCGGCGCCTTGAAGCCGGCGTCTTCCACGCCGTTCCAGGCATCGGCGACCGAGTCACCGAGGGCGAAGGCCAGCTCGCCGCGACCGGCTTGCAGCAGGTTGAGGTTTTCCACCGAGGCCTTGGTGGCCTGCACCGAGGTCTTGGCGCCTTCGATGCCGTTGCTGTACAGCTGCGACAGGCCCACGCCAATCGGGTAGTACACGCCGCTGGTGCCACCGGTGAGCACGTTGATAAAGGTCGGCGCGGCGAGGACCGCGGTGCTGGCAGTAAGGGCCGCGGCGGCGGCAAACAGGCCAAATTTCTTGCTGATGCGCATGGATCAAGCTCCGTCGTTGTTATGGCTTTATGCAGAGGTTTGACTCTAGACGCTGTAGACCAGCGTATAGCTGCAAGCTACATAGCAGATGCCGTGCCAGTCGCTGAAATGCCCATGCTAGAGGGCTTGCTGCGGAAATAGCGAGCCGCTATAAGCAAGAATCCGCCAGTCACGATACGGCAATAGGCAAAAAACCGCCTATTGCGCACCACGGCCATCCCATCGCGGCAAGCTGCGCGCGGCGCGCCCTAGTCCTGATCACTG
>DASUOY010000623.1:0-2511 GCA_036276395.1 Pseudomonas sp. | reverse complement strand
CCCTACCTGCAAAGCGGCCGCCTGCAGGAGGTGCTGACGGAGCAGGCGCCCGATCCCTGGCAGCTGTTCATCTACCGCCCGCAACAGGGCCCTGTTTCACCCCGCGTACGCCTGGTGTTCGATCATCTGCACGCCTGCTTTGCCGATCCGACACGTTTTCCACAGGGCGCTCGCCGCTGAAAAGCCTGGCTGCAGCCATCGGTGCCTGGGACCGGACCTACTACCATGCGCAGGTGCACTATGAACTGCTGGCCGCCGTGCTCGGCGAGAAAGACCGCATCGGCCGCCCCGGCGAAACCCTGCGCAGCCTGACCCTCGGTGAACTGACGCCAGAGATGGTCGATATGCGCACCCTGGTGATTATCGGCTCCAGCCAGACCTGCCGCTTCCCCCGCGCAGACGGTGGCGAGTGGGTGTATACGCCGCGGAGTTATCCGCAGCCGTAGGATGGGTTAAGCCTGCGATACCCATCAGAAATTGTGGCGATCCACCGATAAGGGGCTAGCCGCGGCATGGGTATCGCTGCGCTCACCCATCCTACGAACGGCTCTGCCGGCGGAAAGCCCCCGGCGCCAGGCCGAAACGCTGGCGGAACAGCTTGCCCAGGTGGCTGGCATCGCTGGCGCCGATCTCGTCAGCGATCTGCGCCAGGCTATGGCTGGAGTTAAGCAGGCGCCAGCGCACGTGCTGCAGACGCAGCTCGTTCCAGTACTCGCGCGCACTCATGCCCTGGCTGGCGTGGAACAGGCGGTCGAGTTGGCGCCGGCTAAGACCGACGCTGGCCGCCAGCTGTTCGATGCCATCGGCACTGGCCAGGCCATGGCGCATCAGGGCGATGGCGCGGTCGACGTGGCGCTCGCCGCTCGGCGCCACCTCCAGCGAGCGCAGCGCGTGCTGACCGCTACGCGTCTCGTCCACCAGCATATCGGCCAGGCCCTTGAGCGCCCGCGCCCGGCCAGTGCCACGAGCCAACAGCTCCACCGCCAAATCGATGGCTGCCGTGCCGCCGGCGCAGGAAATACGCGCGCCATCCAGGCAGTACAGGCGCTCGCGGGCCAGGCGCAGGTGCGGAAAGCTGGCGAGAAATTCCACCTCATGGCGCCAGTGCACGGCCACCCGATGACCATCGAGCAGGCCGCAAGCGGCCAGCAGAAAACTGGCGTTGTCGATCGCCACCAGCTTCACCCCGGCGCGCGCCGCCCGACGTAGCAGCGGCTGGTAGGCCAATGCCAGCGCGGCGGTGGCCTGTGCGCTACGCCCGCCGAACAGCACCAGATAGTCGTAGTCGGCCAGCTGCAGTTCACCCGGCGTGGCCTCGACGCGCAGCGCAGCGCCGCTGCTGGACAGCACATGCCCCGGCTGCAGGCCAAGGATGGTCCAGGTGCAGTAGCGCTGGCGGCTGTAATCCTCGTCGTCGGCGCTGAAGCGCAGCTTGTCGAGAAAGCAGCCGAACGGCAGCAGGGCGAACTCCGGTAGCGGCAACAGGAGAAAACGCAGATCGGGGCTTGCAGCCATAAACCGTCCACAATCGACCGTGAGATGACCAGAATCTACCTCATTGTCAGCCTGGCTGCTGACTAGACTGGCCGCGCCCCCACAGGAGACCCCGCATGGCGCTCGAACTCTGGCTCATCTATTTCGTCGCAACCCTCGGCCTGGCCCTGACGCCCGGCCCCAACAGCCTGCTGGCGCTGACCCACGGCGGGCTATACGGCGCGCGCCTGGCGCTGGCCACCATCCTCGGCGGCGTGGTCGGTTTCAGCCTGCTGATCGCCCTGGCCATGTTCGGCCTCGGCGCCCTGCTCAAGACCGCTCCGGCGGCGCTGTTGGCACTCAAATGGCTGGGGGGCGCCTACCTGGTGTGGCTGGGTATACAGCTGTGGCGTGCCCCGGCAATAAACCTGACGCTGGCCAACAGCGACGCCCGCCCCAGCGCCAGCCGCCTGTTCCGCCAGGGCCTGCTGTCGGCGCTGGCCAATCCCAAGGTGATCCTGTTCTACGGCGCCTTCCTGCCGCAGTTCCTCGACCCACAGCGCGGCCTGGCCCTGCAGTTCGTGGTGATGGCAGCCACCTTCGCCGTGGTCGAGTTTCTGGTGGAACTGCTGCTGGCGCTGCTGGCCTTCCGCATCCGCCCCTGGCTGGAACGCGGCGGCCGCGCCTTCAACCGCAGCTGCGGCGTGCTCTTCGTGCTTATCGGCGTGGCGCTACCGCTAGCGCGTTGAGCAGCCTAAGGGGAAGTCCAGGGAGGGCCCATAAGCATCCGAGACGCTTAAGCACACGCCATCTGTAATCACAAAGAATGATGTCAATCTGACATAATCGCGCCGCGAAGCCTATGGGCCCCGCGCTAGAGAGCTACCCACACCTACCCTGAAAAGGATTTCCCATGCAAAACCGCTTCAAGCTGTTTATCGCCGCACTCGGCATCGCCGTTCTTTCCGGTTGCGCTTCCGTACCGATGGACACCCCTTCGGCAGACGCCGCACTGAAGTCCTTCCCCGCACCACCAGC
>DASUOY010000622.1:0-3257 GCA_036276395.1 Pseudomonas sp. | reverse complement strand
ACCAGCAGCAGTAACACCAGAACGCTGGCGATGCGCGCCTGAAAACTACTGCGCAGCATCACGGGCCTTCTTGAACGCATCGCCGAACGCACTCGCCGGCTCGCTTGGCGCAGGGCTGCCGAGGGCCTGGATGGCCAGGGTGAAGCGCTGCTGGTTGGCACCCTCGCCCAGTTGCACCTCACCCGCCTGTTGCACCAGCAGATCGGGGTTTTGCGGATGCCAGAGGCTGACTGCATAACGCCCCGGCGGCAGCTGTTCGAGAGCCAAGCGGCCGCGCTTATCGCTCACGGCAAACCAGGGATCGTCGGTAACGTAGATATAGCCAACCATCCAGTCGTGGATATTGCAGCCCAGCACCACCACGCCCGGCGTGTCGAAGCGCACCGGCTCACTGGGGGTGCCCTGGTAGAGGCGCAACTCGAAGCGTTTGGCCGGAGAAAAGGAATAGACGTGATGGCGAATATTGTCGCTATTGGGGAAGGCCACTGCGGTGCCGCTGCGTATCGCCAGCACATTGGGCACGAATTGCTTGGCGCGCTGATCCATAACCGCCGCCGAGGCGCTCTGCACACCATCCAGCGGCCCCTGCAACGTCAGCACCGCGTTGGCCAGAGGCTGGCCCTGGCTATCGACCAGTTCGGCCTGCAAGCTGGCCGCCGAGAGCGCCGTGCTGGCCACCCCGCAAATGCCGGCCAAAACCAGGCGCAGCGCCTTAATCAGGTGAATCGTCATGCTGGATAACCCGAATTCGACGCAAGCCGCGCCGCAAGTGAAAGACCTGCCTGCCTGGCAACCTCATACGTCAGTACATGCAGATTAGCCGGGCACCCGCAGAACAGCACATTTTTAACCGCCGCCGAGCTGCACCCGGCCGCCGACAAAGCCCGCGCCCAGGCGTGCCTGCAGGCTCAAACGGAAATGTTGCGAGATTTTATTCTGCGCCGCGCAGGCGCTTGGGGGTCAGGCCGAGGTAGCGGCGCATGGCGGTGGTCAGCGCGCTCTGGCTGGAGAAGCCACACTCCTCGGCGATGCGGATCAGCGGCAGGCCACTTTCACGCAACAAGCGGGTGGCGCGATCCAGGCGGGTTTTCAACAGATACTGGTGCGGGGTCAGGCCGACGCTGTCCTTGAACTGGGCGTGAAAGTGGCTGGGGCTCAGGCACGCCACCTGGGCCAACTCGGCGACGCTGATGCGCCGCGCCAGGTGTTCGATGATATAGCTGTCGAGGCGCTCCAGGTTGAGCGGGCCCAACACCCGTGCCTGCTGCTCGCCGAACAGGCGCAGGTGCAGGGCCCGCAGCAGCACGCCGCCCAGGGCGCGAGCCAGCATGGGGTCGGAGCCATAACGCTCCAGCTCGGCGCCGGCATAACTCAAGAGGTTCTGGAAATCGGCATCCAGTTGCGGATAACGCGGGGTCTCGAACAGGTGGGTCAGCAGTTGCAGGTCTTCGCTGGAACTGTCCTGCTCGTTCAGGTCGATGATCAACATGCGGTTATCGCCGATGCCGGCGAACTGGTGGTCGGCATCCCCCGGCACCAGGCAGGCGCGCATGCGGCACACCTCGCCGCCACGGCCATTGACCTCGAATTCCGCGCGCCCAGCCAGCGACAGCACCAGCTGGTGGTGGTCGTGGGTATGTTCGTGGGCCTGGTCATCCAGGCGCAACAGGCGGGCGTTGAACATCGCAGGGGCAATCCGCGGGTGATAAAGCGGCACTTTAACCAGTTGCACAGGCTGCCGTAACCCCCGCCGACCGGCGGCCGGACGAAAGCAGACATGCGGCGCCTTGCGCCATTGGCGCCGGCGCTCAGGGTTGTTGGCTGGCCGCCAGTTTGGCCCGATACAGTTGCAGACTCTCGGGGCTCAGCCACGCCTCATAGATCTGCTGCAACTGCTCACCCAGTTGTGGGTTTTCCAGCTGCTGGTTGATTTGCGCCACAGTGCGCTCCCCCCAAGGGGTACGCGCACAGCTGAAGCGGGCCTCCAGCAAACCCGCACTCTCCGCCAATGGCAGAAAGACCGTCGGTTCCTGGCCAACCTGCTGCATGCGCAGGTATTGCTCTTCAACCGCAAAGCCCAGAGTGAAATCAATACGGCCACGCTGCAACATGCCATATAGGCCCTCGCCTATATCCGCGGCGGCGCGCCAGACAATGGCAGGATGGGGCTCGGCCGCCAGTGGCGCCAGCAGCTGGTCCACCGCCCCACCATAAACCCGGCTGCGGGCTATACCTAGGCGTAACTCGCGCTGCGCCAGGACCTGCGCCAGCTGCAAACTGCCTGCCTGATCACGGTAGGGTGCAAAACGCGGAAGCAGGCGCTGCAGGGTGATGATGCCGTTGGGCAGCACACGCAGGTATGGCCTGCTGAACACGGCAAACTCCTCGCGCTTTGGCGTACGGAACAGAGCGACCGAGCAGACCCGCCGCCCCTCACGCAACCCCGCCTGCATCTCCTGCTCCTGACGGCTGCTATTGCCATAGACGCGCAGATGACGGTAACCAGGCAGCAATTGCTGAAATAGCAGCTGGGCCTTGTCCAGATAACCCTCACCAGCCTGCGGCCCGGTCAGGATAATAAAGGGCTTGAAATCAACCCCCGGCCAAAGCAGATCCGGCAAGGCAGCCGGCTCAGCGGCCTGCATATGGGAAGCCCCTAGCAAACATATGACGGGCAATAGCCCACGCAGGCGCATGACACCTCCTTACTGCTGCACTGAACCGGGCAGCCACACCAGCGCTTCTGCCCGCCATGTAGCCAGCTGCATGGGCTGCAGAAGGCGATAAGCGTCAAGGCTGCTGTTTGAGCGCCAGTTTGCCGCGATACAGCTGCAAGCTTTCCGGACTTAGCCACTGCTCATAGAACTGTTGAAACTGGGCGCGCAATGCCGGGTCGGCGAGCAAGCCATCGACCTGGGCCACAATGCGTTCACCCCAGGGCGTACGCGCGCAGCTGAAACGGGCCTCCAGCAGCTCGGTGTTGCCCGCCAGCGGTAGAAACACCGTGGCGGCCTGGCCGGCTCGCTGCCGGTACAAATACTGCTCCTCCACTGCAAAGCCCGGGGTGTAATCGATACGCCCATGTTGCAGCATGCTGTACAGCCCTTCGCTGTTGTCCTCGCCGGCGCGCCAGATCACAGTTGGCTCCACGCCGGGCGTGGCAAATGGCTCCAGGAGCTTATCGATAACCCCGCCATAGATGCGCTTGGGCGTCACCCCCAGGCGAAACTGCCGGCTCGCCAGAATCTGCGTCAGTT
>DASUOY010000621.1:0-2671 GCA_036276395.1 Pseudomonas sp. | reverse complement strand
CTGCGCCATTGGCCCGGATTACCAGCGCCCGCAGCTGCAAACCCCGGCGCAGTTTAAACAGATTGAAGGTTGGACCCAGGCCAAGCCCGGCGACGTGCTGGAGCGCGGCAGCTGGTGGCAGTTGTATGGCGATGCCGAGCTAAATGCCCTGGTCGAGCGGTTGAATATCTCCAACCAGAACCTGGCCGCCAGCGAGGCGCAGTATCGTCAGGCTCGCGCCTTGGTGCGCGGCGCGCGAGCGGCGTTCTATCCGAGCCTGTCGAGCAGCGCCGGGGTAAGTCGCAGTAGCCAGGGCAGCAACTCCAGCAGCAGTTCCAATACCAGCAGTAGCACGAGCAATGGTGGTATCGACAAGAGCTATGAGCTGGGTCTGAATGCCGCCTGGGAACTGGATATCTGGGGCAAGCTGCGCCGCTCGCTGGAATCCAGTCGCGCCGGCTTCGAGGCCAGCGCCGCCGATCTGGCCGCGCTGAAGCTCAGCCTGCAGGCCGAACTGGTGCAGAACTACCTGCAACTGCGCGTGCTGGATGATCAGCAGCGCCTGCTGGATGCCACAGTCGCAGCCTACGCCCGTTCGCTCAAACTCACGGAAAACCAGTACAACGCCGGCATCGTGCCGAAATCCGATGTCAGCCAGGCGCTGACCCAGCTGAAAAGCACCGAGGCCCAGGCCATTGACCTGAAATGGCAGCGCGCCCAACTGGAGCATGCGATTGCCGTGCTGATCGGCGTACCGCCCAGCGAGCTCAGCATTGCCGTGCGTGAGCAATTACCTGCGCTGCCGGAAATCCCCGTGGCCTTGCCATCACAACTGCTGGAGCGTCGCCCAGATGTGGCCGCCGCGGAGCGCCGGGTAATAGCCGCCAACGCCGAGATCGGCGTCGCCGAAGCAGCCTGGTATCCAGACCTGACCATTTCCGCCAGCGGCGGTTACCGTGGCAGCAGCTTTGCCGACTGGATCGATCTGCCCAACCGCTTCTGGTCCCTCGGCCCGCAACTGGCGCTGACCCTGTTCGATGGCGGCGCGCGCAGCGCCGAGCTGGAACGCAGTGAAGCGGCCTACGAGCAGACCGTGGCGCAATACCGCCAGTTGGTGCTCGACAGCTTCCGTGAGGTGGAGGACTACCTGGTGCAATTGCGCGTGTTGCAGCAGGAAGCCGTGATCCAGCAGGAAGCCCTGGACGCCGCCCGCGAATCCCTGCGCCTGATCGAAAACCAGTACAAGGCCGGCACCGTGGACTTCAACAGCGTGGTCAATGTGCAGGCCACGGCGCTCAGCAACGAGCGCAGCAATCTCAGCCTGTTGGGCAGCCGTTTGACCGCCAGCGTGCTACTGATCGCCGCCCTCGGTGGTGGTTGGCAGCAGGAGTAGGGTGCGCATGGCGCACCCCACGGGCTGCGCTCTTAAGATTTAGTCGCGCTTGTTGCGATTGACCGTTTGCGCGGCCTTGATCACGTCGGCGCCTATCACCCCTTCGAACTGTTGCCAGACCGGTTGCATGGCCTGGCGCCAGGCGTCGCGTTGTTCATCGCTAAGGGCGATCACCTGGGTGCCGGTCGCGCTCTCGATACGCTTGCGATCGGCCAGGTTGGCCGCTTCGGCCTGGCGGTTCACCTCGAAGGTCACCTCGTCGATGATGCCTTCCAGCTCCATGCGGATATGGTGCGGAATGGCGTACCAGAAGCGCGGGTTGCTCACCAGCATATAGTCGAGCACGCCGTGGTTGGTCTCGCTGATATAGGGCTGCACGCTGTGCAGCTGCTTGCTGTAGATATTCGACCAGGGGTTTTCCGCGCCCTGCACCTTGCCGCTTTTCAGCGCCTCGAAGACCTCGGCAAAGGGCAGTGCCTGTGGGGTGGCGCCAAGCTGCCGGAACTGCGCTTCGAGCACGCTGGAGGGCTGGATACGGAACTTCAAGCCGGCCGCGTCACCCGGTACCAGCAGCGCCTTGGTGGCCGAGAGCTGTTTCATGCCGTTGTGCCAATAGGCCAGACCGACGATGTCGTGCTCTTCCATGGCGCGCAGCAGCTGGCGGCCCTTGGCGCGTTTCTGGAAACGATTGACCGCCGCCAGGTCATCGAACAGGAAGGGCAGGTCGAACACCTGCAATTGCTGGGTGTATTTCTCGAACTTGGCCAGCGAGGGTGCCAGCAACTGCACCTGGTTGTTGCGCAGCGCCTCCAGCTCATCGGCATCGCCATACAGACTGGAGTTGGCATAGACCTCGACTCTGACCTGCTCGCCCAGGCGCTCCTCGGCAAGCCGCTTGAACAGCAGCGCGCCCTGACCCTTGGGGGTGTTGTCGGCCACCACATGGGCGAACTTGATCAGAATCGGGCTCGGCTCCGCGGCCGCCTGCACCTGGGCACAGGCGAGCAGCCATGTGCTGGCCGCGATGGCCGCTATGGACTTCAACATTGGGGGCATCCTCTTCTTGTTATAGGGCAGTAACCCCGCCTGCACGGCGCGCGCAAGCGCCCGGGCAAATGGGGTGAGCCGATGCTCGCAATGCCTATGCCAGAGTGGTGGATGCCCGGCCGGGCTGGGGCGCGCGGCAAACGGCCAGCAGCCACGGGGCCGTGGCTGGCGGTTAATCGCCGTTATGGCCGCCGGCATAGGCGGTTATCCGCTTATGCCGGCTGGAGGTGTGGCGCGTAGTCCGGCTTATGC
>DASUOY010000620.1:0-10258 GCA_036276395.1 Pseudomonas sp. | reverse complement strand
CTTGCCGATCTTGGTGCTGCCGGAGATACCGGCACAGCCGGCCATGGCGGTGTTATCCCCGATCTGCACGTTGTGCGCGATCATGATCTGGTTATCCAGCTTGACCCCATTGCCGATCAGGGTGTCGGACAACGCACCACGGTCGATGGTGGTATTGGCGCCGATCTCGACGTCGTCACCGATGCTTACCCCACCGATCTGCGCGATTTTCTGCCACACGCCCTTCTCGTTGGCAAAGCCGAAGCCCTCACCACCGATCACTGCGCCAGACTGAATCACCACGCGCTTGCCGATACGTACATCGTGATAGAGGGTGACCCGTGGGGCCAGCCAGCCACCTTCGCCAATCTGCGAGCGCGCTCCCACCACACAATGGGCGCCGATGCTTACCCCGGCACCGATCTGCGCACCGCTCTCGACTACCGCATAGGCACCAATGCTGGCACTGGCATCGACCATGGCATCGTCAGCTACCACGGCGGTGGCATGCACGCCTGGCAAAGCCTTGGGCTTGCGATCAAACAGATGGGAAAGTTGCGCATAGGCCAGGTAGGGATTGGCCACGACCAAGGCATTGCCGGCATAGCCTTCGGCATCCGCCGCGGTCAGCAACACTGCGCCGGCCTGACAATCACCGAGAAACTTGCGGTATTGCGGATTGGCCAGAAAACTCAGCTGATCGGCAGTGGCCTCCTGCAAGGTGGCCAAGCCAGTGATCGCTTTGTCGGCCGCGCCACGCAGGGTGGCGCCCAACTGCTCGGCCAATTGGCCGAGGGTATACACAGTAGCACTCATGATCAGCGCAGCTGATTCATGCGCTCGATGACCTGGCGAGTGATGTCGAACTGGGGTTTGACATCGATCACCGCACCGCGCTCGAGAACCAGGTCAAAACTGCCGCCCTTGATCACTTCCTCAACGGCCTTGTCCAGATTCGGCTTGAGCTTCTTCAGCATCTCGCGGTCGGCAATCGCCTTGGCTTCGTTCAGTTCCTTGGACTGGAACTGGAAGTCACGGGCCTTTTGCTTGAATTCCAGCTCCAGGCGCTCACGCTCGGCGGTTTGCATCTTCTCGCCATCTTTGACCAGGCGATCCTGAATGCGCTTGGCATCACTTTCCAGGGTTTTCAGCTTGTTCAACTGCGGGCCGAACTTCTTCTCGGCATCCACGGCATAACGCTTGGCGGCATCCGATTCCAACAGCGCCATTTGATAGTTCAGCACCGCCACTTTCATCTCGGCGAACGCTGGAGTTGCCAGCATGGCAACGCTTAACAGAACCAGTTGGGTCAACTTACGCACGATGCAACTCCTGCAAAAAACTGTGGTGTTCAATAAACGGCGACTTAGAAGGTCTGACCGAGGGAGAACTGGAATACTTGGGTATCGGCATCATCCGGTTTGACCACCGGCATAGCCAGACTGAAGCTCAGCGGGCCCAGCGCGGTGATCCAGGTCAGGCCAACACCCACCGAACTGGCCAGCTGGCCCGGATCGATATTGTGGCAAGCTTCCTGAGTTGAACCGCAGCTGGTGTCAAACACATTACCTACGTCCCAGAACAGCGCGGTACGCAGGGAACGTTGATCCTTGACGAAAGGCATGGGGAAGAGCAACTCGACGCCGCCCTGCACCAGCACATTACCGCCGAACGGCAACGGATCCTGGTCCGGGTCAAAAGCCGTACCCGGGTTAGTACCCTTACTTGGCGTACTACGCGGGCCCAGGGTGTTGTCCTTAAAGCCGCGCACCGAACCAAAGCCGCCAGCATAGTAGTTCTCATAGAACGGCAGTTCAGTGGTAGAGCCGTAGCTTTCGCCATAACCCAGTTGGGTGTGCAGGCGCAGGGTGTAGTTCTCGCTCAACGGCTTGAACACCTGCCCCTGGTAATCCACCTTGAAGAACGACAGGTCGCTACCCGGCACAGTGCTTTCCAACACCAGGCTCTGCGAATGGCCACGGTTGGCCAATACGCCGCGGTTGAGGGTCGACTCGGACCAGCCAATCGAAGCCTTGAGGTTGAGGTAGCTATCGCCTTCGGCTTCCATAAAGTCGAAGATCTCATCGACGGTATAAACGCCGGTGCCGATGCTGTCGTTCTGGATGGTCAGGCCATAGGTCAGGCGCGAAGTATCGCTGATTGGATAGCCGATGCTGACACCTGCACCATAGCTGTCCACCGAGTAGCTGGACACATCGGTGTTCAGCTCATCGTAATCGGTCTCACGGAAGAAGGCGTTGTAGCCCAGGCTGACACCGTCCGGCGTCCAGTAGGGGTCGACGAAGCCAAAGTTATAGCTACTTTGGTATTCGCTGCGGTTCAGGCCCACGCTGACCTTGTTACCGGTACCCAGGAAGTTGCTCTGGCTAATGGAGCCACCGAGGATCAGGCCGGCATTCTGGGCGAAACCGACGCTCGCGGTGATGGAGCCGGAGGCCTGCTCTTCGACGCTGTAGTTGACGTCGACCAGGTCGTCGCTACCCGGTACTTGCGGGGTCTCGACGTTGACTTCCTTGAAATAGCCCAGGCGCTCCAGGCGGGTCTTGGACTGATCGATCAGATAGGTCGAAGCCCAGCCACCTTCCATCTGGCGCATTTCACGGCGCAGTACTTCGTCTTCGGTCTTGGTATTGCCGCGGAAGTTGACGCGATTGACATAGGCGCGCTTGCCCGGATCGACCACAAAGGTGATGGATACGGTGCCATCGTCATGAGCCTCAGGCACACCATTGACGTTGGCGAAGGTATAGCCCTCGTTACCCAGGCGACGAGTAATCAGCTCGGAGGTGGTGGTCATCACTTTACGCGAGAACACCTGCCCTTCCTTGACCAGCAACAGCGCGCGTACATCGTCTTCCAGCTTCTTCAGGTCACCGCTGAGCTTGACCTCACGCACGGTGAACTTCTCACCCTCTTCGACGTTGACCGTCACATAGACGTGCTTCTTGTCCGGGGTAATGGAAACCTGGGTGGAAGAGATATCCATATTGATATAACCGCGGTCCAGGTAATAGGAACGCAGGCGTTCCAGGTCACCGGACAGTTTCTCGCGGGCATATTTGTCGTCATTCTTGAAGAAGGACAGCAGGTTGGTGGTTTTCAGCTCGAACAGGTCGATCAGATCTTCATCGGAGAAAACGCTGTTGCCGACCACGTTGATATGCTGAATAGCCGCGACCGAGCCTTCATTGATGTCGATTTTCAGCGCCACGCGGTTGCGCGGCTGCGGAATCACTTCGGCCTCGATCTCGGCCGAGTAACGGCCCTGAGCCACATACTGGCGTTGCAGCTCGTTACGTACACCTTCCAGGGTGGCGCGCTGGAAGATTTCGCCTTCGGCCAGACCCGACTGGTTCAGACCCTTGAGCAGGTCTTCGCTGCTGATCGCCTTGTTGCCTTCGATCTCGATACTGGAAATCGACGGGCGCTCGACCACGCTGACAACCAGCACATCGCCGTCACGACCCAGTTGGATATCCTGGAAGAAACCGGTCTTGAACAGTTCGCGGGTGGCTTCCACCAGGGCACGGTCATCCGCCTCTGCACCAACACTCAGCGGCAATGCACCGAATACGCTGCCAGCGGAAACCCGCTGCAGGCCGGTGACGCGAATATCGGAGATGGTGAAGGACTCGGCGTGAACTTCGGTGATCATCAGTGCAGCAAGCACCGCAGGTAGCAGCAGACGTTTCATGAAGTCCTTTCTTATTTCAACTGACAATAAAAAATCTGCCGCAAAAGCGACAGATTTGTAATTCAGCAGCGGCTACAGTCGACTCAGGTCGTTTACCAGGGCCAGCAACATCACCCCGATCACCAAGCTGATACCAATCTGCATCCCCCAACCCTGTACCCGTTCAGACAGTGGGCGACCACGCACCCACTCGACCAGGTAGAAAAGCAGATGCCCCCCATCCAGCACTGGGATGGGCAACAGATTGAGAACCCCCAGGCTAATGCTCAGGTAGGCGAGGAAGGTCAAGAAATCCCCCAGCCCCGACTCAGCAGAAGCGCCCGCCACTTTAGCAATGGTTATCGGCCCGCTCAAGTTTTTTACCGAGAGCTCACCAAAGAGCATTTTCTTCAGTGAATCCAGGGTCAGCAGGCTCATCATCCAGGTGCGCTTGGCCCCTTCGGCCACGGCGTCCAGCGGACCATAGCTGACTTCCCGGAGCATTTCAGGAGGCCACTCGACAGGCTGAGCCCCCGCCCCCAGATAACCGCTGCGGGCCTCGCCCTCGCCCCGCGCAGCCAGAGTCAAGGTGACTTCCTGGCGCTGCCCTTGACGCTCGAGCAGCAATACAACTGCCTTGCCGGGCAGACTACGCACCTGATCGACCAGTTGCTGCCAATCGGCAAGCGCCTTGCCATCCAGCGCCAGCAAACGATCGCCTACCTGCAAGCCTGCGGCAAAAGCCGGCCCATCGGGGTCGAGTTGCGCCAACACCGGAGCAATGGCCGGGCGCCAGGGGCGAATTCCCAATGAAGCAATAGGATCGGGCTCATCGGCGCCGCGCAACCAGTTATCCAGGGCGATCTGCCGCGGACTGTCGGCCGTGGAACCCAGCTCACGCACACTGATGCTCAGGTCGCCACTTTCACCCAGACGACGCACCAACTGCAGATTGACCGCCGCCCAGCCGACGGTTGGCTCGCCATTAACCGCAACGATTTCCTGCCCCGCCTGCAGGCCAGCCACATTGGCCAGACTGCCGCTTTCGACCGCACCTATAACCGGGCGAACCTGCTGGCTGCCGAGCATGGCCACTGCCCAGAAAAACACCAGGGCCAAGAGAAAGTTAGCCACGGGACCAGCGGCAACAATGGCAATACGCTGACCAACGGACTTGCGATTAAAGGATTGCTCAAGCTGCTCCGACGGCACTTCGCCTTCGCGCTCATCGAGCATTTTCACGTAACCGCCCAGTGGGATGGCGGCGATCACGAACTCTGTGCCTTGACGGTCATGCCAACGTAGCAAGGGGCTGCCAAAACCCACGGAAAAACGCAGCACCTTGACCCCACAGCGACGGGCAACCCAGAAATGACCGAACTCGTGGAAGGTAACCAGCACACCCAGCGCAACCAGGGTGCCAACCAGCATATAAAGCGCACTCATCAAACTTCTCCGCGCCGCTTAAATGCAGCGACTCAGGCATTGCTCGGCCAGGTGACGGGCGCGGGTATCAGCCGCCAGCACCGTTTGCAGATTTTCGACAGCCTGGGCCGGCTCTGTGTTCAGTACGCTTTCGATGATACCCGCGATTTGCACAAAACGAATGCGCCGCTCCAGAAAGGCCGCCACCGCCACCTCGTTGGCCGCATTGAGCATGGCCGGCGCAGTACCACCCGCCTCTGCCGCCTGCCTGGCCAGACGCAGGCAGGGGAAACGCTGCTCATCGGGGGCCTGGAAATCCAGGCGCGCCACGGCGAACAGATCCAGCGGCGCGACTCCCGAATCGATACGCTCAGGCCAGGCCAGGGCATGACTGATGGGCGTGCGCATATCCGGATTGCCCAGCTGGGCCAATACCGAGCCGTCGACATAATCGACCAGCGAATGAATCACGCTCTGCGGGTGCACCACCACCTCGACCTGCGCAGGTTTGGCATCGAACAACCAGCAGGCCTCGATCAGCTCCAGCCCCTTGTTCATCATGCTCGCCGAGTCCACCGAGATCTTGCGCCCCATCGACCAGTTGGGATGGGCACAGGCCTGCTCAGGCGTGACGTCCTGCAACTGCTGCAGAGGCATCTCGCGGAAAGGCCCGCCGGAAGCGGTCAGCAGGATGCGCCGTACGCCAACCTGCTGCAGACCACGGGCATAGTCGCCGGGCAGGCACTGGAAGATCGCATTGTGTTCACTGTCGATGGGCAGCAGCACGGCACCGCTGCGCTTTACCGCCTGCATAAACAGCGCACCGGACATCACCAGGGCTTCTTTATTGGCCAGCAGGACTTTCTTGCCCGCCTCCACCGCCGCCAAAGTGGGCTGCAAGCCCGCGGCCCCGACTATGGCCGCCATCACCGCATCGACCTCTGCATGCGCCGCCACCTGGCACAAGCCATCAGGGCCATGCAGCACCTTGGTGGACAACCCGGCCGCCAGCAAACCGCCCTGCAGATGCCGCGCAGCCGAAGCATCCGGCACCACGGCAAAGCGCGGACGGTAAATCATGCACAGCGCTTCCAGCTCGGTCAGGCGACTGAAGCCGGACAGGGCAAAAACCTGATAGCGCTCGGGATGTCGGGCGATCACATCGAGGGTGCTGAGGCCAATCGAACCGGTGGCACCCAACACGGTAATCTGCTGCGGCTGACTCACAACGCGCCCCAACCGGCCAGCCACAATAATGCAGCGAATACCGGGATAGCCGCGGTGAGGCTGTCGATACGATCCAGCACGCCGCCGTGGCCGGGCAGCAGGTTGCTGCTGTCCTTGACCCCGGACTGACGCTTGAACATGCTTTCGGTCAGATCGCCGACCACCGAGATCAGCACCACCACGGCGGTGCCGAGCAAACCCAGCAGCCAGCCGACAAACGACCAGTCACGATAAATCGCCACGCCCACACAGATCAGCAGGGTCGCCAGCAGGCCACCGAAGACCCCTTCCCAACTCTTGCCTGGGCTGACCTGCGGAGCCAGCTTGCGCTTGCCGAAGCGTCGACCGGCGAAATAGGCGCCGATATCCGCGCCCCACACCAGCACCATCACCGCCAGAATCAGCCAATTGGCCTCGGGCCACTGCTTGAACAGCACCAGGCCCTGCCAAGCCGGCAGCAGAATCAGCAAACCAATCAATAACCTAACGGGAAGCTGCGCCCAGTAACGACTGCTGGCCGGATAACCCAACACCAGAAAGGTCGCCACGGCCCACCAGACAACCCCAAGCAACAGCACCCAAGGCGCCAAGGCCGGCAGCAGATACAAGCCGAACAACAACACGGCCACCAGCGCGGCATAGGCCACGCGCTGCACCTGCGCAGTAAAACCGGCCAGACGCGCCCACTCCCAGGCACCCAGGCTGACCACTGCACCGATAAACAGGGCAAACAGCGCGCCATCCAGCAGAAAGAAACCGCCCAGGGCGAATGGCAACAGCACCAGCGCCGTGATAATTCGTTGTTTGAGCATCAGCGACGCGCCTCAGCAGCTACCTGATCGCTGGTTTTCCCAAAACGACGCTGGCGGCTAGCGAAATTGGCCAAGGCTTTACGCATGGCTTCATGTTTGAAATCCGGCCAGTAGAGGTCGGAGAAATACAGCTCGGTATAGGCCAGCTGCCACAGCAGGAAGTTGCTGATGCGGTGCTCGCCGCCAGTACGGATGCACAGGTCTGGCAAGGGCAGATCACCCGTCACCAGACAGCTTTGCAGCAGCTCAGGACTGATATCCTCCGGCCGCAAATGCCCACCCTGAACCTCCCGCGCCAAACGCTGGGCGGCCTGGGCGATATCCCACTGGCCACCGTAGTTGGCCGCCACCTGCAGGACGAAACGCTTGTCACCAGCCGTTTGCGCCTCCGCATCGCGCATCGCCGCCTGTAGCTCCGGATGAAAGCGCGAGCGATCACCGATAATGCGCAGGCTGATGTCATTGGCATCCAGCCTCTTCGCCTCGCGGCGCAGCGCACCGAGGAACAGCTCCATCAGGGCGCTGACCTCTTCGGCCGGGCGCTGCCAGTTCTCACTGGAGAAGGCGAACAGGGTCAACACCTCGACCCCGGCCTCGGCGCACACTTCGATCACCGCCCGCACCGCATCGACGCCCGCTTTATGACCGGCAACGCCTGGCAACAGGCGCTTTTTGGCCCAACGGTTATTACCGTCCATGATGATCGCCACATGCCGTGGCACGGCGAGCGGACTACCGTCTTTGGTCTTTTCCATGACGATATGCTGACCGTTAAACGGCCATCAGATCC
This sequence comes from Pseudomonas sp., assembly GCA_036276395.1. Classification (GTDB taxonomy): domain Bacteria; phylum Pseudomonadota; class Gammaproteobacteria; order Pseudomonadales; family Pseudomonadaceae; genus Aquipseudomonas. The sequence goes on along the minus strand of DASUOY010000620.1, from coordinate 2,331 downwards.
GCTTCTTTCTGCTTCACGGCCACTTCGATCTCGGCCACGAACTTGTCGGTCAGCTTCTGGATTTCGTCGGCTGCACGGCGTTCTTCGTCTTCGCTGATTTCCTTCTCCTTGACCAAGTCTTTCAACTGGCTCAAGGCATCACGGCGAATATTGCGCACTGCAACGCGGCCATCTTCGGCGGCATCACGGGCCTGCTTGGTGAAGCCCTTGCGGGTTTCCTCGGTCAGCGCCGGCATGGAGATCAGCAGCAGCTCACCCAGGTTGGTCGGGTTGAAGCCCAGGCCGGAGCTCTGGATCGCCTTGTCCACGGCGGCCAGCATGTTGCGCTCGAAGGCCACAACCTGCAGGGTGCGCGAATCCTTGACGGTGACGTTGGCGACCTGGTTCAGCGGGGTGTCGGCACCGTAATAAGGCACCATCACGCCACCCAGGATGCTCGGGTGAGCCTGGCCGGTACGGATGCGGCTGAACGCATGGTTCAGCGATTCCAGGCTTTTCTGCATGCGCGCTTGGGCGTCTTTCTTGATCTCATTGATCATGTTTATCTTCCTCAATCAGAGTGCCTTCAGCGCCGCCGACTACAACGTTCAGCAGGGCACCGGGCTTGTTCATGTTGAAAACGCGCAGCGGCATATTATGGTCGCGGCACAGACAGATGGCCGTCAGGTCCATTACGCCCAGCTTGCGGTCGAGCACCTCATCGTAGGTCAGGCGCTCGAACTTCTCGGCATGTGGATCCTTGAATGGATCGGCAGTGTACACACCATCGACCTTGGTCGCCTTGAGCACCACGTCCGCATCGATTTCGATGGCACGCAGGCAAGCAGCCGAGTCGGTGGTAAAGAACGGATTGCCAGTGCCAGCGGCGAAGATCACCACCTCACCGGTTTTCAGATGACGCAGCGCCTTGCGCCGGTCGTAGTGGTCAGTTACCCCGACCATGGAAATCGCCGACATGACGATGGCCGGGATATTCGAGCGCTCCAGGGCATCGCGCATGGCCAGGGCGTTCATCACGGTGGCCAGCATGCCCATATGGTCGCCGGTTACCCGATCCATGCCCGCCGCGCTCAGCGCCGCGCCACGGAACAGGTTGCCACCACCGATCACCAGACCGACCTGTACGCCGATACCGACCAGCTGGCCGACTTCCAGCGCCATGCGGTCAAGCACCTTGGGATCGATGCCGAAATCTTCCGACCCCATCAGGGCCTCGCCGCTAAGTTTGAGCAGAATGCGCTTGTAGCGCGGTTGACGACCACTCATCTGCTGAGCCATTGCGAGTCTCTCCTGCGGCGTTTGAATTCTGTGCAAACCTTGGGTTCGCTTTTATCGAGCGCTTAGGCAGCGCTCAGAGTCATTGGTGCCTAAGCCCAACCACTCGCCACAGCTTATTCGCTGCGGCCTCAATTTGACAAAGAGGCCGCGCGCGTTAGCGGGCAGCCTCTTCGGGGCGACAGCGGTTGGCCGTCTTACTGCTTGCTGGCAGCAGCTACTTGCGCAGCAACTTCTTCAGCGAAGTTGTCGACCGGCTTCTCGATGCCTTCGCCAACCTTGAAGTAGGTGAAGGAAACGATTTCAGCACCGGCTTTCTTGGCCAGAGCACCGACCTTGATTTCCGGATCCTTGACGAAGGCCTGCTCAACCAGGCTGGCTTCAGCGAGGAACTTCTGGATACGACCGGCAACCATCTTCTCGACGATGTCAGCCGGCTTGCCCTTGATCTTGTCTTCGTTGAGGCTCATGAACACGGCTTTCTCGCGCTCGATGGCTTCAGCGGAAACTTCCGAAGGCAGCAGGAACTCAGGGTTGCTGGCTGCTACGTGCATGGCGACGTCTTTGGCCAGCTCGATGTTGCCGCCCTTGAGCACAACCACCACACCAATTTTGTTGCCGTGCAGGTAAGCACCCAGAACGTCACCCTCAATACGCGCCAGACGACGGATATTGACGTTCTCGCCAGTTTTGGCAACCAGGGCCAGACGGGCTTCTTCTTGAGCGGCGATCAGCGGCTCAACTTCAGTCAGCTTGTCAGCGAAGGCTTTCTCGACACTGGCAGCAACGAAGTTCTTGAAGTCGTCCTGCAGAGCCAGGAAGTCAGTTTGCGAGTTGACTTCAAGGATCACGGCCGACTTGCCGTCAGCAGCAACTTTAACGCCGATGGCGCCTTCAGCGGCCACGTTGCCAGCTTTCTTGGCAGCTTTGATCGCGCCGGAAGCACGCATGTCGTCGATGGCTTTTTCGATGTCGCCGCCAGCCTTAGTCAAGGCCTTCTTGCAATCCATCATGCCTTCGCCAGTACGCTCACGCAGTTCTTTAACCAACGCTGCA
>DASUOY010000619.1:0-2278 GCA_036276395.1 Pseudomonas sp. | reverse complement strand
AGAGGATACGCCCATGAAAACTGCCTTTACCCGCATCGCCCTCGCCACCGCCTGCATGGCCTTCGCCGGCCAGCTGCTGGCCGCCGAACCCAAGCGCCCGGAATGCATCGCCCCGGCCAAGCCCGGCGGTGGCTTCGACCTGACCTGCAAACTGGCGCAGAGCGGCCTGAAAGACCACGGCCTGCTCAAGGCACCGATGCGCGTCACCTATATGCCCGGCGGCGTCGGCGCGGTGGCCTATAACGCGGTCATCGCCCAGCGCGCCGATGATCCGGGCACCATCACCGCCTTCTCCAGCGGCTCCCTGCTCAACCTGGCCCAGGGCAAGTTCGGCCGTTACGACGAAACCGGCGTGCGCTGGCTGGCGGCCGTGGGCACCGACTACGGCGCGATCACCGTGCGCGCCGACTCGCCGTATCAGAGCCTGGATGATCTGGTGCAGGCCTTGAAGAAAGACCCGTCCAGCATCGTCTTCGGCGCCGGCGCCACCATCGGCGGCCAGGACTGGATGCAGACCGCGCTGATCGCCCGCCTGGCCGGTATCGACCCGAAAAACCTGCGTTATGTGGCCTTCGAGGGCGGCGGCGAAACCCTTACCGCCATGCTCGGCGGCCATGTCCAGGTCACCAGCAGCGGCCTTGGCGAAGTCACCCCGCAGCTGGCAGCGAACAAGGTGCGCATCCTCGCCGTGCTCTCCGATGAGCGCCTGCCCGGCAAGCTGGCCGCTCTGCCCACCGCCAAGGAGCAGGGCTACGACATCGTCTGGCCGGTGATCCGCGGCTTCTATATGGGTCCAGAGGTGACGGACGAGCAGTACAACTGGTGGAAACAGCAGTTCGACACCCTGCTCGCCAGCGAGGATTTCGCCAAGCTGCGTGAGCAGCGCGACCTGCTGCCGTTGTCGGTGACCGGCGACGAGTTGCAAGCCTTGGTCTTCAAGCAAGTTGAGGAATACAAGGCGCTGGCCGGCGAATTCGGCCTGGTGCAGTAACAGCCAAGTGCGCTTCGTAGGATGGGCCGCGTAGCGGCGTAACCCATGCCGTGACACCCCATGGGTATCGCTGCGCTCAACCCATCCTACGGCCGCACGGTCTTCCCCTGACCTTCGACTAGGTAATCCGCCATGTACGTTCGCCTGTTCGCCGCGATCTGGCTGCTGTTCTGCGCCTGTCTCGCCGTGCTTGCCTGGGGTTTCCAGGCACCCTTCGCCTACGACCCGGTGGGGCCGCGCGCCTATCCGCTGCTGCTGCTCAGCCTGATGGCCGCCGGCAGCCTGTGGCTGCTGATCAAACCCGGCCTGCTTGAGCAACGCCTCAACCGCCGCGCCGCGCTGCGCGCCACCCTGTGCGTGCTGACGCTGCTGGCCTACGCCGCGCTGTTCGAAATCCTCGGTTTCGTCATCAGCACCGCCCTGGCCGCCTTTGCCCTGGGCCTGCTGTTTACCGGCCGGTTGCTGCCCTGCGCCATCAGTGGCGTGCTGATGGCCGTGGTGCTGTACGGCCTGTTCGATTACCTGCTGGATGTGCCGCTGCCCCTCGGCCTGTTCGAAGCCTTTGTGGAGAGCTGAAATGGAAACCCTGAACTTCTTGATGCAAGGCTTTGATGTCGCCACCCGCCCCACCAACCTGCTGGTGGCACTGTTCGGCGCCTTTGTCGGCACCATAGTCGGGCTGCTGCCGGGCCTGGGCCCGATCAACGGCGTGGCGCTACTGCTGCCGCTGGCTTTCGCCCTCGGCCTGCCGCCGGAAACCGCACTGATCCTGCTCGCCGCCGTGTACCTGGGCTGCGAATACGGCGGACGTATTTCCGCCATTCTGCTCAACGTACCGGGCGACGCCGCGGCGGTGATGACCACCCTCGACGGTTACCCGCTGGCGCGTCAGGGCAAGGCCGGTATCGCCCTGTCGCTGTCGGCGGTCAGCTCCTTTATCGGCAGCATGATCGCCACCTGCGGCGTGGTGCTGTTCGCCCCAATTCTGGCGAAATGGGCGGTGGCCTTCGGCCCTGCCGAATACTTCGTGCTGATGATCTTCGCCATCGCCTGCCTCGGCGGCATGGTCGGCGACAAACCGGTGAAAACCCTGATGGCCGCCCTGATCGGCCTGGCCCTGGCCACGGTCGGGGTGGACTCGACCACCGGTGTCTATCGCTTCACCTTCGACAGCGTCAGCCTGTCCGACGGCATCCAGTTCGTCATCGTGGTGATTGGCTTCTTCAGCGTCAGTGAAGTGCTGCTGATGCTGGAAAAAACCCATAACGGCCAGAAAGCCGTGAAGGC
>DASUOY010000618.1:0-2125 GCA_036276395.1 Pseudomonas sp. | reverse complement strand
ACCGCCGGAATGGTGATCTTCACCGAGTTCCAGAAGTAGCCGCCGACGCCATCCCAGGCCTTGATCCAGCCGATGGCGGTGAGCACATCCGGCCAGGACAGCAGGTTGCCGCTGCGAATGTCTTCCGGGGTCTTGAAGCTGGTCAGCAGCATCACCACCAGCGGGATCAGGTAGACCGCACAGGCGGCCAGCAGGGTGGCGTAGATGGCCATACGGCTCAGGCTGATGGCGGGCTTAGTCATGGCGTTTGCCTCGCAGTTCCGAATACAGGTAGGGCACCAGGATCGCCAGCACCGCGCCGAGCATCAGCATCGCGCTGGCGGCGCCGAGGCCCATCTGGCCGCGGGTAAAGGTGTGGGCGTACATAAACATGGCCGGCAGATCCGAGGCGTAACCGGGGCCGCCGGCGGTCATCGAGGCCACCAGGTCGAAGCTCTTGATCGCGATATGGGCGAGGATCATCAGCGAGCTGAAGAACACCGGGCCCAGGCTCGGCAGCACGATGCGCAGGTAGATATTCGGCAGGCTGGCGCCATCGACCTGGGCGGCGCGGATGATCGACTGATCGACCCCGCGCAGCCCCGCCAGGAACAGCGCCATAACGAAGCCCGAGCTCTGCCAGACGGCGGCGATCACCAGGCAGTAGACGACCCGCTCCGGGTCCACCAGCCAGTCGAAACGAAAGCCTTCCCAGCCCCAGTCGCGCAGCATCTTGTCGATGCCCAGGCCCGGGTTGAGCAGCCATTTCCAGGCGGTGCCGGTGACTATCATCGACAGCGCCATGGGGTAGAGAAAGATGGTGCGGATAAAGCCTTCGCGGCGGATGCGCTGGTCCAGCAGCACCGCCAGCAGCACGCCTAGCACCAGGCTGATGCCGATAAACAAGCCGCCGAACAGCATCAGGTTCTTGCTCGCCACCCACCAGCGGTCGTTCTCCAGCAGGCGCACATACTGCTGCAGCCCGACGAAGCTGTAGCTGGGCATAAAGCGCGAATTGGTGAAGGACAGCAGCAGGGTCCACAGGATGTAGCCGTAGAAACCGACCAGCACGATCAGCATGCTCGGCGCCAGCACCAGCTTGGGTAGCCAGCGCTGCAGGGCATCGAGCGGTGAGGCCTTGGAAAAAACTGCGATTGAGCTCATGGGTCACTCCATTCGCCAGCAAGCTGGCGCCTACAAAAAGCCGACGCGGCCGATCCCGTGGCGCGCACCCAAGGGCATGCGCCAGGAGATAACTGGCTTGGAACTGGCGGGTTGCCCCGCCCTACACAGCGCCCGGCAGCGGGCGCGCGAGCCTTACTGCACCGCGGCTATGGCCGCGGCCAGTTGCTGCGCGGCCTTCTGCGGCTCGGCCTTGGGGTCGTTGAAGAAGTTGGTCACCACATCGAACACCGCGCCCTGCACATAGCTGGAGGCGGCCATGCCGTGGGCCATGCTCGGTTGCAGGCCGCCGCTGGCTGCCGCTTCCTTGAAGTCCTTCATCGAGGCCTGGGCGCAGGCGTCGAAGCTGCTCATGTCCATGTCGGTGCGTACCGGGATCGAGCCCTTGTTCTGGTTGAAGAACTCCTGGAACTCGGGCTCCATCACGGTGCGCGCCAGGTCTTCCTGGGCCTTGCGGTTGTCCGCGTCGCTCAGACGGAACATGGCCAGGGAGTCGATGTTGTAGGCGAAGCTGCCCTGGGTGCCGGGGAACGGCAGGCACTGATAGTCCTTGCCAGCGACCTTGCCTGCGGCAGTCCATTCGCTCTTGGCCCAGTCGCCCATGATCTGCATGCCGGCCTTGCCGTTGATCAGCATGGCGGTGGCGCTGTTCCAGTCGCGTCCGGCGGCGTTGGCATCGACATAGCCGCGCAGCTTCTGCAGGGCGGCGAACACCTCGACCATCTTGGCGCCGGTCAGCACGCTCTCGTCCAGTTCGACAAAGGCCTGACGAAAGTCCTTGGGGCCGAGGATGCTAAAGGCCAGGTCCTCGAATACGGTGCTGTCCTGCCAGGGCTGGCCGCCGTGTGCCAGGGGCATAAAGCCGGCGGCCTTGAGCTTTTCCGCGGCGGCGAAGAATTCGTCGAGGGTGGTCGGCGGCGTGGCGCCGGCCTTGGCGAACACCTCGGGGTTGATCCACAGCCAG
>DASUOY010000617.1:0-4960 GCA_036276395.1 Pseudomonas sp. | reverse complement strand
CCCTACTGCGTTAAAAACAGGCTCGGAATGCTCATTTACACCAGTAAACTCCGCTTCCTCGCCGTTTTGACCAGCCGAAGGCTGTTACTACGTAGCGCCTTGTAGGACTCTAGCTCGCGAGATCGTAAGCAGGCCCGTAACGTCGCGCAACCTTGCACGCGCCCCGGGGTCGAACAGGCCCCACCTTGGAGAAGCCCATGGCCCGTTACGCCCTTATCACCGGTGCCTCCAGCGGCATCGGCCTGGCCCTGGCTGAAGCCCTGGCGCGCCGCGGGCGCAATCTGATTCTGCTCGCGCGCCAGCGCGACGCCCTGGAAAGCGTTGCCTGCGAGCTGAGCCAGCGCTTTGCCGTGGAGGTACTGTTTCGCGTCTGCGATCTCAGCCAGCCCTTGCAGGTCAGCGGCCTGCTGCATGAGCTGGAGCAGAGTCAGCGCCATATCGACCTGCTGGTGAACAATGCCGGCATGGGCACGGCCGGCGCCTTTGTCACCCAGGACTGGAGCCGTGAACAACAGCTGATCGAACTCAACGTGCTGGCCATGGCGCGTCTTTGTCATGCCATCGGTGGCCTTATGGTCGGCCAGGGCGCTGGGCAGATTCTTAATGTCGCCGCCCTGGAGGCTTTTCGCCCAGGCCCCTGGATGAGTAGCTACAGCGCCAGCAAGGCCTATGTGCTGCACTTCTCCGAAGGCCTGCGCGAAGAGCTGAAGGCCCACGGGGTCGGTGTTTCGGTGCTGTGTCCGGGGCCGACCCGCAGCGCCTTCTCGCGCAACGCGCGGATAAACACCCAGACCGGGCAGAACAACAAGCAGATGAGCGCCGAGGAAGTGGCGCTGATCACGGTCAAGGCCCTGGAGAAGAACCGCGCGCTGATCATCCCCGGCCGGCGCAACCGCCTGCTCGCCTTCGCCCCTCGTCTGGCACCGCGCTGGCTGGTACGGCGGCTCAGTGCGCACCTGAACCGCCAGTTCGGCAAGCTCAGTTAACCGGCATTGACCGTACGGCCAGCGGCCCAGGCCCGCAGGGCTTCAAGGTCTTCGGCCATCACCACCGACAGCGGCGCGGTGCCCTGGATACCTTGTAGCAGCAACCCCTGATCCACCGCCTGCTGTTGGGCCTGAGCGGCATACAGGGCGCTGACCACCAGCTGCTCGATCTCCGCCCCGGAAAAGCCCTCACTGGCCGCCGCCAACTGCGCCAGATCGAAGCCAGCCGGCTCCAGCTCGCGGCGCGCCAGATGGATACGGAAGATCTCGGCACGGATCGCGGCATCCGGCAGATCGACGAAAAACAGCTCGTCGAAACGCCCCTTGCGCACCAGCTCCGGCGGCAGCCGCGCAATGGCGTTGGCCGTGGCCACCACAAACACCGGGGCCTTGCGCTCCGCCATCCAGGTCAGCAGGGTGCCGAGTACCCGCTGGCTGACCCCGCCGTCATGATCGCCACTGGCCAGGCCCTTCTCGACCTCATCCATCCACAGCACGCAAGGCGCCATCTGCTCGGCCAACAGCAGGGCCTCGCGCAGATTGCGCTCGGTTTCGCCGAAGAACTTGTTGTACAGGCAGGCAAAGTCCAGGCGCAGCAGCGGCAGGCCCCACAACCCCGCCACGGCCTTGGCCGCCAGGCTCTTGCCGCCGCCCTGCACGCCGACCAGCAGCACGCCCTTGGGCAGATCCACAGCCTTGCCCTCGAGGAAGATGTCCTGGCGCTCGGCCAGCCAGCGCTTGAGATTGCTCAGGCCGCCCACCTCGGCGAAGCGCGCGGTGTCGTACTCGAAACTCAGCACGCCCTCCATATCGAGCAGCTGGAACTTGGTCTTGTTCAGCTCGGGCAGGTCTTCCTGGGTGATGGCGCCGTCATCGCAAATCACATTGCGCGCCAGGGCGCGGGCCTCTGCATGGCTCATGCCGCGCAGGTTCTTCACCACCTGCTGCAGGGTGCGGTTATCGGTGCGCACCCGGGCGTTACGGTTGCGCGCACTCCAGGCCGTGGCCTCGTCACGGACAATCGCCAGCAGCTCATCCTCCGATGGCAACGCCAGGCGAAAGCGCGAGGCATAACGCTGCACCTCCGGCGGCAATTTGCAGGCATGCGACACCAGCACCAGGGTCGGCTTGCTCGGCGCCTCGTTCATCGCGATTTCCTTGAGCAGACGCACCAGCTTGGGGTTGTCGACCAGGAAGGGATGCAGATCGCACAGCACATAGAGCGTGGGCTGCGGATCGGCCTTGATCAGCTTCAGCGCGGCCTCCGGCTCCAGGCTGGCCTCGCCCTCCTCGGGCGCACCGCCGAAACCCAGGCGCTGCAAGCCTTCGGTCACCGACCACATCTGCAGCCCGAGGCCACGCTTGACCGCCAGGCTGGTAAGGGTTTGCAGAACCCGCGGCTCGTCCCAGGACTCGATCAGGATCAGCTTGGCCTTGGAATCGAGCACCAGGCCCAGATCATGGATATCGTTTATCACCGCAACTCCTTGTGGGCCTGACAACTCTGGCCGTGACTGACGGGCGCCGCTAAACTCGGGCCTTCGTCAACAGGCCGGGAGACTGTCCATGGACTGTCTGTTTTGCAGAATCGTCGCCGGGGACATCCCCGCGCGCAAGCTTTATGAAGATGACCAGGTGATCGCCTTCCACGATATCGGCCCGCAGGCGCCGGTGCATTTTCTGGTGATCCCGAAACGTCATATCAGCACCCTCAACCACCTGACCGAAGACGACAAGGCCCTGGCCGGGCATATCCTCTTCACCGCCCAGCGCCTGGCCAAGGAGCAAGGCTGCGAGGAAGGCTTCCGCGTGGTGATGAACTGCAACGAGCAAGGCGGCCAGACCGTCTACCACATCCATATGCACGTGCTCGGCCAGCGCCAGATGACCTGGCCGCCGGGTTGATGCGTCGCGTACTGGGCCTGCTGGCGTTCTCCGGCCTGCTGCTGAACGCCCAGGCCACGGAGCGGGTGTTTCGCGACCCATTGCCCAACGGCGCACTGGGGCCGCCACTGGTGGTGGTGCCGGCCGGCCATTTTCGCCTCGGCGACAGCAGCGGCCGTGGCAACCATAACGAGCGCCCGCCGCAGTCAATCGAAATCAAACAGCCCTTCGCCATCGGTCGTTATGAGATCAGCTTCGCCGATTGGCAGCTGTACGCCGAGGCCAGCGGCACGCCCATGCCAGATAACGAAGGCTGGGGCTTGTCGGCGCAGCGCCCGGTGATCAATGTGTCCTGGCACCAGGCCCGGGCCTACAGCCAGTGGCTGTCCAAGGTCAGCGGCCAGCGTTACCGCCTGCCCAGCGAAGCCGAGTGGGAATATGCCGCCCGCGCCGGCAGCCAGACCTACTACTGGTGGGGCGAAGAGCTGGACAGCCCGGAAACCCGACCACGCGCCCATTGCCGCGGCTGCGCCACCTCGCGCCTGATCCAGAACAAGACCGAGCGCATCGGCCAGTTCCCGGCCAACGCCTTCGGCCTGCACGACAGCGCCGGCAATGTCTGGGAGTGGACCGCCTCGCGCTTCGCCAGCCCGTTCGACGGCAGCGAGCAACAGGCCGCCAGCCTGCTCGACAAAAGCCCGCGGGTGGTGCGTGGCGGCGCCTGGAACAGCGGCCCCGCTTACCTGCGCAGCAGCCAGCGGGATATGAAGCAGCCGCAGCACAAGAACTATGCCCTGGGCTTGCGCATCCTTCGCGAGCTGCCTTGATCTTGAGCAAACCGGCACGCCTTGATTGGAGTAAACTGGCCGCCGTTGTCAGCGCCGGAGGTCCTTATGACCAGCGAACGTCACTTCTCACCCGTTGATCGGGTATTGCTGCAAGCCGATGCGGCCCTGCGCACCCTGCTGCCGTTCAGCGGCCAGCCCAGCCGTCCCTCGCCGGCCATAGTGCAGCCAGAGGCCGAACTGGATGAACTGCAGGCGCAACATATCGCCGGCCTGATGCGCATCAACCACACGGGCGAGGTCTGTGCCCAGGCGCTGTACCAGGGCCAGGCCCTGACCGCCAAGCTGCCGCAGGTGCGCAAGGCCATGGAGCACGCCGCCGACGAGGAAATCGACCACCTAGCCTGGTGCGAACAGCGCATCCGCCAGCTCGGCAGCCAGCCCAGCATCCTCAACCCGCTGTTCTATGGTCTGTCCTTTGGCGTTGGCGCGGCGGCCGGGCTGATCAGCGACAGGATCAGCCTGGGCTTCGTCGCCGCCACCGAGGATCAGGTGGTCAAGCACCTGGACGAGCACCTGCAGCAGATCCCGCCGCAAGACCAGAAGTCGCGCGCCATCCTCGAACAGATGCGCGTGGACGAAGAGCAGCATGCCTGCAACGCCCTGGAAGCCGGCGGCCTGCGCTTCCCGGCGCCGGTGAAGTTCGGCATGAGCCTGCTGGCCAAGGTGATGACCAAGAGCACCTACCGCCTGTAATAGCTGGCTAATTGAGGCACAAAGAAGGGCACCCTAGGGTGCCCTTCTTGTTTGCTGCCGCCTGCGCGCCGGCTTACTCGCCCAGTTCGACTATCTCGTAATCGTGGGTGATTTCCACGCCGCCGCGGCCGAGCATGATCGAGGCCGAGCAGTATTTCTCCGCCGACAACTCCACCGCGCGCTTGACCTGCGCTTCCTTCAAGCCGCGGCCCTTGACCACGAAGTGCAGGTGAATCTTGGTAAACACCTTGGGCTCTTCAGTGGCGCGCTCGGCCTCGAGAAAGGCCTCGCAGCTCTCCACCGCCTGGCGGGATTTTTTCAGGATGCTGACCACATCGAAGTTGCTGCAACCACCCAGGCCGATCAGCACCATCTCCATCGGGCGCACACCCAAATTGCGGCCACCGCTCTCGGGCGGGCCATCCATCACCACCGCATGGCCGCTGCCCGACTCGCCGATAAACAGGGCTTCGCCGGCCCACTGAATACGCGCTTTCATTACTCAGGCTCCGCTGTTAAAAAGGGAGGCAGCTTAGCACAGCACTTTTC
>DASUOY010000616.1:0-7754 GCA_036276395.1 Pseudomonas sp. | reverse complement strand
TCCCTGACCCCGCTGATGGAAGAAGTGCGCGCCAAGGTCGGCGGCGGCCCGGTGTACTTGAGTTTTGATATCGACGGCATCGACCCGGCCTGGGCGCCCGGCACCGGCACCCCGGAAATCGGTGGCCTGACCACCATCCAGGCGATGGAAATCATCCGCGGCTGCCAGGGCCTGCAACTGGTTGGCGGCGATCTGGTAGAGGTCTCGCCACCCTACGACACCACCGGCAACACCTCGCTGCTGGGCGCCAACCTGCTCTACGAGATGCTCTGCGTACTACCCGGAGTGCAATCCCGATGAGCGCCGAACAGCAAGTGCTGGACGCCGCCAGCGCCCTGGTGGCGGCCTTCGCCCGCAACGACAGCGAGGCCTATTTCAACGCCTTCACGGAAGACGCCAGCTTCGTTTTCCACACTTGCCCACAGCCGCTGCCGAGCCGCGCCGCCTATCGCGCGCTGTGGGATGAATGGCAGCGCGAGGGCTTCGAGGTGCTCGAGTGCACATCGAGCCAGGCGCAGGTCAGCCTGCATGGCAATGTCGCGATTTTTATCCATGACGTCGCCACCCGGCTACGCATCCAGGGTGAGGAAAGCCGCAATCTGGAGCGCGAAACCATCGTCTTCCGCCAGCACCCAGAACAAGGCCGTTGGCTGGCCTGCCACGAGCATCTTTCGGCCATGCCGGAGCAGTTGCCAACCACCTGACCTTGCCTGCCAAGGCCCCTGGAGAGACAGCATGCACAACAACAATAAGCAGCAGAGCATCACTCAGATAGAAAGCTTCGGCATCGAACAGATCCCGCAGCACGAGCGCCACGCCAAGCCGCTCGACCTGTTCCGCCTGATCTTCGGCGGCGCCAACACCTTTGCCACCGCGGTGCTGGGCAGCTTCCCGGTGATCTTCGGCCTGTCGTTCCAGGCCGGCGCCTGGGCGATCCTGCTCGGCGTGCTGGTCGGCTCGATCATCCTCGCGCCCATGGGCCTGTTCGGCGCCCTCAACGGCACCAATAACGCGGTGTCCTCGGGCGCCCACTTCGGCGTGCACGGGCGCATCGTCGGCTCGTTCCTCTCGCTGCTCACCGCCATCGCCTTCTTCTCCCTGTCGGTGTGGAGTTCGGGCGACGCCCTGGTCGGCGGCGCCAAGCGCCTGGTCGGCCTGCCGGAAACCGACCTCAGCCTGGGCCTGGCCTACGGCCTGTTCGCCACCCTGGTGCTGATCGTCTGCATCTACGGCTTCCGCTTTATGCTGTGGGTCAACAAGATCGCCGTGTGGGCCGCCAGCCTGCTGTTCCTGCTGGGCATCTTCGCCTTCGCCGGGCCGTTCGACGCCAGCTATGCCGGCAGCGTGCAGCTGGGCCAGGCGGGCTTCTGGGCGGCCTTTATCGGCGCCGCGCTGCTGGCCATGAGCAACCCGGTGTCGTTCGGCGCCTTCCTCGGTGACTGGTCGCGCTATATCCCGCGGCAGACCTCGCAGAAACGCATCATGCTGGCGGTGATCGGCGCGCAGACCGCCACCCTGATCCCGTTCTTCTTCGGCCTGACCACCGCCACCCTGGTGGCCACCCAAGCGCCGGACTATATCGCCAACTACAACTACGTCGGCGGCCTGCTCGCCGTATCGCCGGCCTGGTTCTTTCTGCCGGTGTGCCTGCTGGCGGTGATCGGCGGCATGTCCACCGGCACCACCGCGCTGTATGGCACCGGGTTGGACCTGTCCAGCGTGTTGCCGCGCGTGCTCAGCCGGGTGCAGGCCACCCTGCTGATCGGCCTGCTGTCGATCGCCTTTATCTTTATCGGCCGCTTCGCCTTCAACCTGGTGCAGAGCGTGTCGACCTTCGCCGTGCTGATCATCACCTGCACCAGCCCGTGGATGGTGATCATGATCCTCGGCCTGATCATTCGCCGCGGCTTCTACCACGCCGACGACCTGCAGGTGTTCACCCGTGGCCAGCGTGGCGGCGCCTACTGGTTCCATAACGGCTGGAACTGGCGCGGCATGGGCGCCTGGATTCCCAGCGCGGTGGTCGGCCTGTGCTTCGTCAACCTGCCCGGGCAGTTTGTCGGCCCGCTCGGCGAGCTGGCCGGCGGCATCGACATCAGCCTGCCGGTAACCCTCGGCCTGGCCGCGGCACTGTACCTGACGCTGCTCGCGCTGTTCCCCGAACCCAGTGAAGTCTACGGCCCGCAAGGCCCGCGCTGGATCAAGGCGGGGGCGTCCGACCCGCAACCTGTCACTCAGGACAACCCTGAGGCTGCATAACAACAAATGGCTTTTCCCTACTGCCAATAAACCAGCACCTAGCCTGTACAGGAGTCACCCATGAGCAACCGTCCACTGCAACTGGCCAGCGCCATCACCCTACTGGCCGCCACCCTGAGCGGCGGCCTGCACGCCGCCGAGAGCAAGCCGTCCTTCGTCGAGTCGGGCAGCTTCCAGGTCTGTTCCGATCCGACCTACCCGCCGATGGAATTCTTCGAGCAGGCCGGCGCCAAGGAGCCGAGCGGCTTCGATACCGACCTGGTGCGCGCCCTGGCCAAGCACTGGGGCGTGCAACCGCGCTTTATCGTCACCGAGTTCACCGGCCTGCTGCCGGGCCTCGACGCCAAGCGCTGCGACGTGGTGATCAGCGGCACCCTGGTGACCCCCGAGCGCACTCAGAAGCTGAATGCCGTGGCTTACCTGGCCACCGCCACCGTGGTCTTCGGCAACGGCAAGAGCGCGCTCAAGCTCGATAGCCTGGACGACCTCGCCGGCCAGGTGGTGGCCGTGCAGTCGGGCACCCAGTACGTGGGCATCATGGAGAAGCTCAATGAGCGGCTAAAGGCCGCCGGCAAGACCCCGGCCACCCTGCAGACTTACCCCAAGGGCAGCGACGTGGCCCAGCAGGTACTGGTCGGCCGCGCCAGCGCCGGGCTGTCCCAGGACACCGAGCTGGCCTACCGTGAGCTGCAGACCCCGGGCCAGTTCAAGACCCTCTACAGCTTCCCGGAAAAGGACATCTTCGGCGCCTATATGCGCCCGGATTCCGCCGACAAGGCCGCCGTGCAGGCGGCCGTGAACGCCTTGAAGGCCGACGGTACGCTGCAAGCCATCGCCGAGAAGTGGAAGCTCGACCCGGCCAATCTGAATACCGCTGCGCAGTAAGCGCAGCCGTAGGGTGGATGACGTTCTTCTCATCCACCACCGCCAGCCCACGCGGTGGATCGGTAAAGCGCGATCCACCCTACGACTGGCCTGACCGTGACTTCCACTTACCAAGGACACGCAGATGAATTTCGATGTCGCCGTCTTCTGGGATGCCCTGACGTCCTACCCCTTCTTCAAGGGGGCCTGCATCACCCTGTTGCTGGCCCTGCTCGCGCACTCGGTGGGCATCCTCCTGTCGATTCCCGCCGCCCTGGCCCTGGACGGCCCGAACAACCCGGCCCGCGCCACCTTGCGCGGCGTGCTCAGCGTGTTTCGCGGCGCGCCAACGCTGCTGCAATTGCTGTTCGTGTGGAACGCCCTGCCGCAGTTTTTCCCGATATTCCGGGAGGAATGGTTCACCCCCTTCTTCGCCGCCTGGATCGCCCTGAGCCTCAACGAAACCGCCTACCAGGTGGAGATCAACCGCGCCGCGCTGAAATCCGTGGACCGTGGCCAATACGCCGCCGGCCACGCCCTCGGCCTGTCGCGCCTGCAGGTGTTCCGCTACGTGATCCTGCCGCAGGCCGCGCGCATCGCCATTCCGCCGACCGCCAACGAATTTATCACCCTGTTGAAAATCACCTCGCTGGCCTCGGTGATCTCCCTGCAGGAGCTAATGGCCGTGACCTCGCAGACGGTCTCCAGCACCTTCCAGTTCTCCGAGTACTACGCCGTCGCCCTGGTCTACTACCTGGCCATGGTCTACAGCCTGACCTGGCTGCAGGGCGGCCTGGAGCGCAGGCTGTCCTGGGACGCCGTGGCCGCAGCCCCCGTCAGCCTGGTGCAACGCACCCTCGCGCGCATGCGCCGTATCTGAGGAGCCCGCCATGAGCGAAATCATCCGTCTGCACAATGTCAGCAAGAACTACGAGAGCTTCCAGGTGCTGCAGGGCATCAACCTGTCGGTCGAGCAGGGCGAGAAAATCGTTATCTGCGGCCCCTCGGGCTCCGGCAAGTCGACCCTGATCCGCTGTATCAACCGCCTCAACCCGCATGACAGCGGCACCATCACGGTGGAAGGCCAGGACGTGGCGAGCAAGGCCGGCAGCGACCATGTGCGCCGCGAGGTGGGCATGGTGTTCCAGAACTTCAACCTGTTCCCCCACCTCAGCGTGCTGGACAACTGCACATTGGCGCCGATGAAGGTGCGCGGCCTGTCGCGCCAGGCCGCCGAGGAACTGGCCCTGCGTTACCTCAACCGCGTGCATATCGGCGCCCAGGCCTACAAGAAGCCCGGCCAGCTGAGCGGTGGTCAGCAGCAGCGGGTGGCCATCGCCCGCGCGCTGTGCATGAACCCCAAGGTGATGCTGTTCGATGAACCGACCTCGGCGCTTGACCCGGAAATGGTTGGCGAGGTGCTGGAGGTGATGGCCGAGCTGGCCCAGGACGGCATGACCATGCTCTGCGTGACCCACGAGATGGGTTTCGCCCGCAAGGTGGCCGACCGCGTGGTGTTTATGGACGCCGGGCAGATAGTCGAGACCGCCAGCCCGGCGGAGTTCTTCGACAACCCGCAGCACCCGCGTACCCGCGCCTTCCTCTCGCAGATCCGCCACTGATGGCTAGGCCCAGCGCCAGCCAGCGGCAGCCCACATTACAAGGACCGATGCGATGACCACCTGCGGCGAATTTCTCGTCAAACAACTCGAAGCCTGGGGCGTCGACACAGTATTCGGCATCCCCGGCGTACACACCGTCGAGCTGTACCGCGGCCTGCCGCACAGCAACATCCGCCATATCACCCCGCGCCACGAACAGGGCGCCGGCTTTATGGCCGACGGCTATGCCCGCGTCAGTGGAAAACCTGGGGTGTGCTTTATCATCACCGGCCCGGGCATGACCAATATCCTCACCGCCATGGGCCAGGCCTACGCCGACTCGATTCCCATGCTGGTGATCTCCAGCGTCAACGAACGTAATCGCCTCGGCCTGGGCAAGGGCTATCTGCATGAGCTGCCCAACCAACGGGCGATGACCGCCGGGGTGACGGCATTCAGCCACACATTGATGAGCGTCGAGGAACTGCCCGCTGTGCTGGCTCGCGCCTTCGCCGTATTCGAGGGTGAACGGCCACGGCCGGTGCATATCGAGCTGCCGCTGGACATTATCACCGCCGATGCCAGCCATATGCGCCTGGCAGCCAGGCCGAGCATCCAGCGCCCCTCGCCCAACCGCACGCTGATCCGCGAAGCGGCGGCCATGCTGAAAAACGCCAAGCGCCCGCTGCTGCTGCTCGGCGGTGGTTGCGTCACGGCTCAGGCCGAAGCCCGCGCCCTGGCGGTGGCTCTGGATGCGCCAACCGCACAAACCATCAATGCCAAGGGCCTGCTGCCGCCGGGCCATCCGCTGCTGCTGGGCAGCAACCAGTCACTGGTTCCCGTACGCCAGCTGGCACTGGCCGCCGATGTGGTGCTGGCAATCGGCACCGAACTGGGCGAAACCGACTACGACGTGGTGTTCGACGGCAACTTCCAGCTCGGTGGCGCACTGATCCGCATCGATATCGACGCCCAGCAGCTGCAGCGCAACTTCGCCCCCACCCTGGCCATCCAGGGCGACGCGCGCCTGGCCATGCGCATGCTGCTGGCCGAATTCGCCCCCGGCGAGCTGCGCGACAACAGCCCCGGCGCCATGCGCACCGCCGCCGTGCAGGCGCAACTGGCCGAGGACTTCAGCGGCTGGGCGCATTACCGCCAGCTGTTCGACACAGTGCTTGAGGTGCTGCCCGAGGCGCGCTTTGTCGGCGACTCGACGCAGACCGTGTACAGCGGCAACCACCTGGTCGAGCTGGACGGCGCGCGGCGCTGGTTCAACGCCTCCACCGGCTACGGCACCCTGGGCTACGGCCTGCCGGCGGCAATAGGGGCCAAGCTGGCCGAGCCGGGCCGCCCGGTGATCAGCCTGATGGGCGACGGCGGCCTGCAGTTCACCCTGCCGGAGCTGGCCAGCGCGGTGGAAGCCGGGGTCGGCATCATAGTGCTGCTGTGGAACAACTCAGGCTACGGCGAGATCAAGCGCTATATGCAGCGCCGCGATATCGAGCCCATAGGCGTGGATATCTATACCCCGGACCTGCTGGCCATCGCCCGCGGCTTCGGCTGCGCCGCCGAACGCGCCCGCGATCACGCACACCTGAGCGAGCTGCTGCGCGGCGCACCGAGCGACAGGCCGCTGATTATCGAAGTGCTGGAACAAGCGCCTTTCCATCCTTAATTGTTCGCCCTGGTGCGCCAGGGCAGCCCCGTTCAAGGTGATCCATCCGTGACTGCACAACTCTTTATCGACGGCGCCTGGCAAGCCGCCAGCAGCGCCAATCAACTGCCGGTGTTCAACCCCAGCAGCGGCGAGCAGATCGCCAGCGTCGCCTGCGCCTCGGCGGCGGATGTCGAGCTGGCCGTACAGGCGGCGCGCCGCGCCTTGCCGGCCTGGAGCCTGCGCCCAGCCCGTGAACGCGCCGAGTACCTGCGCGCCTTCGCCGCAGAGATCGCGGCGCGCAGCCAGACGCTGATCGAGTTGCAGATGCGCAACAGCGGCAAGCCGCGGCATGAGGCCGAGCTGGATATCAGCGACGCCATCGCCACCTTCGCCTATTACGCCGAACTGGCCGACGGCCTGGACGCCCGCCAGGACGCCGCCGTGGCCCTGCCGGACAGCAGCTACCAGTCCTTTACCCGCCAAGAACCGCTGGGCGTGGTCGGCCTGATAGTGCCGTGGAATTTCCCCCTGGTGACCAGCGCCTGGAAGCTCGCCCCGGCCCTGGCGGCGGGTTGCTGTGTGCTGCTCAAGCCGTCCGAGCTGACTCCGCTGATCGAACTGCAACTGGGCGAGATCGCCGGCGCCATCGGCCTGCCGGCGGGGGTGTTCAACCTGCTGCCGGGCGATGCCGCCACCGGCGCGGCCCTGGTCGCTCACCCGCAGATCGCCAAGCTGTCGTTTACCGGCAGCAATGCGGTGGGACGCAAGGTCATGCAGGCCGCCGCCAGCCGCACAATGCCGGTGGCCCTGGAGCTGGGCGGCAAATCGCCGATCCTGGTGTTCGCCGACAGCGATCTGGACCAGGCGGTGCAGTGGATCATCGCCGGCATCTGCTGGAACGCCGGGCAGATGTGCTCGGCCACCTCGCGCCTGCTGGTCGAGGACAGCATCGCCGACGCCCTGCTGGACAAGCTGGCCGGCGCCCTGGCCGCGCTCAAGGTCAGCGACCCGCACAGCGAAGGCTGCGAAATGGGCCCGATAACCAGCCAGGCGCAACTGCACAAGGTGCTGGAGTATTTCGCCATCGCCGAGCAGGAAGGCCTGCACTGCCTGAGCGGCGCGCGGCAACTGCCGGGGCCGGGCTGGTTCGTCGCGCCGACCCTGTACGCCGATGTGCCGGCGGGCAGCCGCCTGTGGCGCGAGGAAATCTTCGGCCCGGTGCTCTGCAGCCGGCGCTTCAAAGATGAAGCCGACGCCGTGCGCCAGGCCAACGACTGCGACTTCGCCCTGGCCGCCACCGTGGTCAGCGCCGACCGCAACCGCGCCCTGCGCGTGGCTGCAGCGCTGGAAGCCGGGCATGTGTGGATCAACTC
>DASUOY010000615.1:0-11859 GCA_036276395.1 Pseudomonas sp. | reverse complement strand
CAGGCTGCGGTCGCTCAATTCGCGTACATAGACCCTCAGCTCATGTTCCAGGGTGGCCGCGCCGTAGGTCTTCAGCTGTACATTCGCCGCCGGCTCGCGCAGCACCCGGGGGTTTTCCTGGGTGGCCTGCAGCATCAATTGGCGCACCTGCTCCAGGTCGGCGCCACGGTTGACGTTGAAGGTCATCACGATGCGGGTAATGGTGTCGGTCAGCGTCCAGTTGATCAGCTGGCTGGTGAGGAACGTCTGGTTCGGCACTATCACCGCCTTGCGGTCGCCGTCGGTGATATGGGTGGCGCGGATCTGGATACGGTTGACCGTGCCAGTGACGCCGCCGATGGTGATCAGGTCGCCGATGCGTACCGGGCGCTCGAATAGCAGGATCAGCCCGGAGATAAAGTTGGCAAAGATCGCCTGCATGCCGAAGCCGATGCCCACCGACAGCGCTGCCACCAGCCACTGCAATTTGTCCCAGCTGACGCCCAGGGTCGACAGGGTGATCACGAAGCCGGCGCCGACAATCGCATAGGACAGCAGGGTGGTGGTGGCGTAGGCGCTGCCCTGGGCCAGTTGCAAGCGCGACAGCACCAGCACTTCGAGCAGGCCAGGCAGGTTGCGCCCCAGGGCCACGGTAATGCCGACTATGATCAGCGCGCCGAGCACATCGCTGAGGCTGATCGGCACCTGGGTGGCGGCATCGCCGCTGCCGCTGCTGTATTCGTACAGGGCGATATTGTCCAGGTAGGCGAATACCGAGATCAGGTCGGCCCAGACCCAGTACAGGCCGGCGACAAAGGCGCCGAGCAGGGCCAGGCGGATCAGGCGCAGCGACTGCTGGTTGACCTGTTCGATATCCAGGGTCGGCTGTTCGAGGGGCGCTTCGCCGCCGTCGGCGGCTTCCTTGGCCGGTGTCTGGCGTTTGCCCATGGCGCGCTGGTAGGCCAGGCGCCGGGCGGCCACCGCCAGGCCGCGGACAAAGGTGGCCTCGACAATCAGCCAGATCATCAGCAGGTAGAGGGTATTGATCAGGCGATCGCTGAGTTTCAGCGCCGTGTAGTAGTAGCCGAAGCCCACCGCGACTATCAGGGCCAGGGGCAACAGGCTCAAGGCGATGCCGATCAGCATGCGGAAGGGCGAGGCATGTTCACGTGCCGGGCCGCTGAGCAGCAGCTTTTGCAGCAGCCAGGCCATCAGGGCGTAGCAGCTCAGCACCACGCACAGCCCGATCACATCCTCACCCAGCCCCGCCGGTTGGTGTTCGGCGATGCTCACCACCGCGGCCAGGGCCATCACCACCATGCCCAGGCGGCGAATCTGCCGGTGCAGGAAGGCCACCTGCGGCTTGCCCCAGCGGAAGTGCAATTCCGCCACGCCACCTTCGGTGAGCATCCGGTACACCGTATAGAACACCAGCCAGGCCTGGGCCATCTGGAAGAAGGCCGCGCCCAGGCTGACGTTCTGCCCGCGCGCATCGATCTGCAGGGCAAAGCCGCACAGCGTCAGGAACAGCGTGCCGGGCAAGGCCAGCAGCAGGTTGAGGAGGATCGCCATGGGCGTGTGCAACTGGCTGTCGCGCTTGAAATGGCCGATGTCCTGGTGCAGTTCGCCGAGCTTGCGGTACAGATAGCCGCGCCGCCACAGCAGCACGGCGATCAACAGCAGCAGAGGCAGGAACAGCAGCGGCCGCTCGGTCAGTCCGGCGCCCAGCTGGCGCAGGTTGGAGCCCCAGGGCTGCTCGGCGATCTGTCGTTCGAGCATGCCCGGTGCCGCTTTCAGCCAGTCCAGGTCCAGTGGCTTGTTGCTGGGGATCCAGAACATCTGCTCGTCAAGGGTGGCGCGCAGGGCCTGGGCGGTGCTTTGCAGCTGCTTCTGGTTCAGCTGCAGGGTGATCGACTCATTGAGCAGGACGTTGAGTTCGCGATTCAGGCGGTCGATCAGCTCGCGCCGGGTGGCGGTGATCTCCAGCAGGTCGGCGCGCAGGTTGGGCGTCTCGGCCGCGGCGCTGTGTTCGGCGAGCAACTGGTCGACATAGGCGCTGGGGTTGTTGACGCTTTCGCGCTGTTGGTTCAGCTCGAACTGGTACAGGCGCAGGTCGGCGATCTGGTCGGCCAGGGTGCTGTCGATCTTTAGGGTCGGCAGCGCCTGTTGCTGTTGATAGAGGATGCGCGACAGTAGCAGGCTGCCCTGTAGCACGCTGATCTGCTCCTCCAGGGCCTGATCGCTCTGGCTGAGGCTGTCGAGTTGCTGTTTGGTCTGCAGGTTCTCGCGGGTCAGCTGGTTGAGGCGCTCGGTGGCGCGCAGCAGGTAGTCGGAGAGTTTCAGGTTGAGCGCGCTTTCCCGCGCCAGCAGGGTGTCGGAGCCGGCCTTCTCGGCCTCGCGCGATTGTTCGGCGACGGTCTGCGCGGACAGGGCGCGGCGCTTGTCGTTGATCAGGGTCTGCAGGTCAAGCAGCTCTTGTTCGATGCGCCGGATGCGCTCTTCGTACAGGCTGCGACGGTTGTTGCCGAGGTCCTGCAGCAGGCTGTTGCCGGCCAGTTCCTGGCGGCGCAGCTGGGTCTGGGCGTCGAGCTTGGCCAGTTCGGCCAGCAGTTGGTCACGGCGTTCGGCGCTCAGGGGCTTGCCGGTATCCCGGCCCGTTTTCAGGGCATTGCCGATTTCCTGGCTGCGGTTCTGGTTGCTGCTGATCTCGGCCTGGGCACGCTCTGGGCGGGTTTGCGCGGTGATGATCAGGCTGTTGGCGTCGATCAGCTGCTGTTGCCATTGGTTCAACTGGCTGTCGCGTTCGGCGAGCAATTGCTCGAGTTGCGGCAGCTGGCTGTTGCCGTAGCGTTGGCTGACCTCGGTGGGTTTGCTCGCCTTCAGTCGTTCGTATTCGCGCTGGGTCTCGGCAATCAGCCGCGGGGCCTGTGCCAGCTGCTGTTCCAGGGTGCGCAGCTGCTGCTGGCTGTCTGCTTGCTCGTCGAGCAGGGCCAGGGTTTTTTCCAGGGTCTGCTTGAGCGCCAACTGCTCGGCTTCCGGCAGCTTGCGCTCGGCCAGGTTGTCCAGGCTGCGCTGTACGGCGGCGCTGGTTGGTGATTCGGCGGCCTGCAGCAGCGGGGCGCAGAGGCACAGGCTGAGCAGGGTGACGGTCAGGTAGGCGCGTAAAGAAGACATAGACGGAGAGTACGACTCGAAAAGAGGCTGAGTTTAACAGGCACTGGGTAAAGCGCGTGTGGCGGCAGCGGGATTACAGGAACAGGCCCGGCCCCGGGCGGCTGCCCTCGGGGAACTTGACGCCCACCTTGCGCACCTTGCTGCCGTCCATGGCCGCCACCGTCCAGGTCAGGCCTTGCCATTCCACCTGGTCACCGATTACCGGCGAGCCGCCAATCTTGTGGGCGATAAAGCGGCCCAGGTGCAATTGGCCTTCGGCGCCTTCCAGTTTGAGGCCATAGAGTGCGGCGACGGCGGCGAGTTGAGCATCGCCCTCGAGCACGAAGTCACCGAAGAAGCGCAGGTCCTGGCTACGGGTGGGCGCCTCGATAAACAGCTTGCCGAGGGTTGGCAGGTCATGTTCATGGCCGACCACGCACAGCACGTCGCCGGCCTCCAGCTTGGTACTACCGGAGGTGTGCAGCAGTTCGCGGCCGCGGAACAGCGCGGCGATGCGCGTGCCTTCGGGCATCTTCAGGTCACGCAACGGTGCGCCGATGCACCATTTCTCCGCGCCCAGGCGGTAGATAAACAGCTCCCACTCGCTGGTCGGGTGGGTTTCCAGGCCGGCGCGGGAGATCGGCGCCGGGTCCGGCGGCACGGTGACCTTCAGCAGCTTGGCCGCCCAGGGCAGGCTGGTGCCTTGCAGCAGCAGCGAAACCAGGACGATAAAGAAGGCCACGTTGAAGAACAGTTGGGCATTAGGCAGGCCGGCCATCAACGGGAACACCGCGAGAATGATCGGCACCGCGCCGCGCAGGCCGACCCAGGCGATAAACATCTTCTCGCGGTCGTGGAAGGCACGGAACGGCAGCAGGCCGAGGAACACCGACAGCGGCCGGGCAAACAGGATCATCCACAGCGCCAGGCCGAGGGCCGGGATTATGATCGGCAGCAGCTCGTGGGGGGTGACCAGCAGGCCCAGCACCAGGAACATGCCGATCTGCGCCAGCCAGGTGAGACCGTCGAGGATGTGCAGGATGCCATGGCGTGAGCGAATCGGCCGGTTGCCCAGCAGCAGGCCACACAGGTAGATGGCCAGGATACCGCTGCCGCCGACGGCGTTGGTGATGGCGAAGATCAGTAGGCCGCCGCTGACCACCAGCAGCGGGTACAGGCCGTTGGCCAGGGTCATGCGGTTGATCACCTGCAGCAGCAACCAGCCACCGCCAAGGCCGAGCAGGCCGCCGATGCCGAACTGCTGGATCAG
This sequence comes from Pseudomonas sp., assembly GCA_036276395.1. Lineage (GTDB taxonomy): Bacteria > Pseudomonadota > Gammaproteobacteria > Pseudomonadales > Pseudomonadaceae > Aquipseudomonas. The sequence goes on along the minus strand of DASUOY010000615.1, from coordinate 7,457 downwards.
GTGCACGACGAAGGTCCAGCTGAAGCCGGACTCGCCGCTGGCGAGCATCTCGATCAGGGTCACGGTGAGGAACACCGCCATCGGGTCGTTGCTGCCCGACTCGATCTCCAGGGTGGCGCTGACCCGCTCATTCAGGCCGCGTCCGCCGAGCAGGCTGAACACTGCGGCGGCATCGGTGGAGCCGACGATGGCGCCGATCAGCAGGCCTTCCAGCCAGCTCAGTTCGAACAGCCAGGCGGCGGCCATGCCGGTCAGCCCGGCGGTGACCAGCACGCCGAGGGTGGCCAGCGACAGCGACGGCCACAGCGCCACGCGAAAGCTCGACACCCGGGTGCGCATGCCGCCGTCCAGAAGGATGATGGCCAGCGCCAGGTTGCCCACCAGGTAGGCGGTGGAGTAGTCGTCGAAGACAATGCCGCCTGGGCCGTCGGTGCCGGCGAGCATGCCGACGCCGAGGAAGATCACCAGGATGGGAATGCCGAAACGCGAGCCGAAGGCGCTGACCAGAATGCTCATGGCCACCAGCATTGCACCGACCAAGAACAGGTTATTGATGGCGGTGGCGTCCAAGGGCGTACTCCGGGCGAATGGGCGGGGCGCCGCTGCTATGCAGAGGTCATGCCGGATTCTAACCCGTGGCTTTGCCAGGCTGTCAAAAAAACGCCCCGCATCGGCGGGGCGAGTTCTTGCCAGATAAATCAGCCGTTTAGTCGCTGTTTCCGGTGCTGATCCCGTGGCCTTGGCATCGCCCGTAGGGTGCGCTGTGCGCACCATGGTCCCGCGCAGGCATTCTGGTGCGCACGGCGCACCCTAGGGCGTTTATGCTGGCGTTTAGAACCAGCTGTCCTGCATGCCCAGGCAGGTATCGTCGCGGGCTTCGAGGATGGCCAGATCATGGTGGCAGCTCGGCACTTCCCAGGTCAGGAAGTAACGCGCGGCCTGCAGCTTGCCCTGGTAGAAGTCGGCATCGGCGGCGTTGCCCCCGCCTTTATGAATCAGCGCCAGGCCTTCCTCGGCGCGGATCGCCTGCTCCAGCCAGCGCCAGCCGATTACCGTGTGGCCGAACACCTTGAGGTACAGCGCCGAGTTGGCCAGGCCCTGGTTGACCTTGCCGGCCATCAGGTCGCCGAGCAGGGCCAGGGTCACGGCGCTCAGGCGCGCCAGCAGTTGCTCCAGCGGCTGGCGCAGGGCGCTCAGCGAAGCATGGGCTTCGGCGCGCTGGCAGGTGCCCTGGATCAGTTTGACCAGCTGCTTGAGTGCCGCGCCGCCATTCATCGACACCTTACGGCCGAGCAGGTCCAGCGACTGGATGCCGTGGGTACCTTCGTGGATCGGATTGAGGCGGTTGTCGCGGTAGTACTGCTCCACCGGGTATTCGCGGGTGTAGCCGTGGCCGCCGAGGATCTGGATGGCCAGTTCATTGGCCTTCAGGCAGAACTCCGAGGGCCAGGACTTGACGATCGGGGTCAGCAGGTCGAGCAGCTCCAGGGCGATACGGCGCTCGTCTTCAGTCGCCAGGGTCTGGGTGTCGTCGAACAGCCGCGCGGCGTACAGGCCGAGGTCGAAGGCGCCTTCGACGTAGGCCTTCTGCGCCAGCAGCATGCGCCGCACATCGGTGTGCCCGACGATGGAAATCTGCGGGCTGCTCGGGTCCTTGCCATCCGGCAGGCGGCCCTGGGGGCGATTGCGCGCGTAGTCCAGCGAATACAGGTAGCCGGCATAGCCGAGCATGGTGGCGCCCATGCCGACGCCGATGCGCGCCTCGTTCATCATCTGGAACATATAGCTCAGGCCATGATGCGGCTTGCCGATCAGATAGCCGACGCAATCGTCGTTATCGCCGAAGTTCAGCGCGGCAGAGGTGGTGCCGCGCCAGCCCATCTTGTGGAACAGGCCGGCCAGCAGGGCGTCGTTGCGCTTGCCCAGGCTGCCGTCTTCATTGACCAGGAACTTGGGCACGATAAACAGGCTGATGCCTTTTACCCCGGGCGGGGCGTCCGGCAGCTTGGCCAGCACCATATGCACGATGTTCTCCGAGATCGGCTGGTCGCCGCCGGAGATAAAGATCTTGTTGCCCTTGATCCGGTAGCTGCCGTCGGCATGCGGCTCGGCCTTGGTGCGGATGTCCGACAGGGAGGAGCCGGCATGGGGCTCGGTCAGGGCCATGGTGCCGAAGAAGCGGCCGTCGATGATCGGCTGCAGAAAGCGGGCTTTCTGCTCTTCGTCGCCAAAGGCCTCGATCAGATTGGCCACGCCCATGGTCAGCATCGAGTAGGAGGCGGTGGCCGCGTTGGCCGACTGGAAGTGGGCGAAGCAGGCCTGCGACAGCAGGTTGGGCAACTGCATGCCGCCGTGCTCGAAATCGCGGGTGGCATTGAGGAAGCCCGCCTCATGGAAGGCGCGCAGGGCCGGTGCGACTTCCGGGATCAGCACCGCGGCGCCGTCCACGTATTGCGGTTCGTGTTCGTCGTTCTTGCGGTTGTGCGGGGCGAACAGCTCCTCGGCGATACCGCGGGCGGTGCCGATGGCGGCGTCGAAGGTCTCGCGGTTGTGCTCGGCGAAGCGCTCGCGCTGGGTCAGGGCTTCGGCATCCAGCACCTCATAGAGCTCGAAGGCCAGGTTGCGGGAACTGAGCAGGGACTCGGACATGGGTGTACCTCCGGTGGCGATAGGCCGAGTCTAAGCAGACGCGGGCGAGGCTCCCAGCACTATCAATAAGCGTGATGGCGGGCCTTTGGGCTCCTGCGGGTTGGCCTAATGTCGTGCAAAACCCTGCGCCAACTCGCGGGTCAGTTCGGCGGCGCCGATGCTCTTGCAGCCGCTGGCATTCTGCCCGGCCCAGAGCGGCGAGAAATCGCCGCTGCCCTGGCTTTCCGCCTTGCTGCGCAGCGGCGCAATGGCCGCGGTGGCCAAGGGGAAGGCCGGAGCCAGTGGGCTGATTGGGCCCAGCTCGCGCATCAGGCGGTTGACTATGCCGCGCGCCGGGCGGCCGCTAAACAGATTGGTTAGCGCGGTGTGCCGGGCGGCCGGGCTGTGCAGGGCGGCGCGGTGGATGGCGCTGGTGCTGGCTTCAAAGCAGCACAGGTAGGCGCTGCCTATCTGCACCCCAGCCGCGCCGAGGGCCATGGCCGCGCGCACGCCTTGCGCGTCGGCGATACCGCCGGCGGCAATCACCGGCAGGCGCACGGCCGCGATGATCTGCGGCAGCAGGGCAAAGGTGCCGAGCTGGCGGCTGATATCCATATCGAGGAAATGCCCGCGATGGCCGCCGGCCTCCAGACCCTGGGCGATGATCGCGTCCACGCCATGGGCCTCCAGCCAGAGCGCTTCCTCCACCGTGGTGGCCGAGCTCAGCACCTTGGCTCCGCAGGCTTTGACCCGCGCCAGCAGCGCCGCTTCGGGCAGGCCGAAGTGAAAGCTGACCACGGCCGGGCGAAATTCCTCCAGCAGTTCGGCCATCTCGGCGCTAAAGGGCTGGCGGCCGGGGCCGCTGGCGATGCTTGCCGGGTCGATGCCCAGCTCGGCGTAGTAAGGGCTCAGGGCCTCGCGCCAGGCGGCTTCCTGCTGCGGCTGCGGCGCTGGCGGGGTATGGCAGAAGAAGTTGAGGTTATAGGGCTTGCTGGTCTTGCCGGCCAGCGCGGTTAGTTCACGGCGCAGCCCGGTTGCGTCGAGCATGGCGCAGGGCAGCGAACCAAGGGCGCCGGTATTGGATACAGCCGCGGCCAGCGCGTGGTCCTGCACCCCGGCCATGGGGGCCTGGATCAGGGGCAGTTCGATACCCAACAGTGCTTGCAATGACATGCCGTCCTCCTTGGCTCGAGCGGGGCCTGGCACACCCTAACCCCTGGCTGCGCTCCCCGGCAAATGCGGCTGTCGGGGCGGGGGCGGCCTGTTAAACTGTGCGGCCACAGGAGCCCGCCCCGATGAACTACCGCCACGCCTTCCATGCCGGCAACCATGCCGATGTGCTGAAACACTATGTCCTCAGCCGCCTGATCGCCCTGCTGTCGCGCAAGGAGGCACCCTTCGCCTACCTCGACAGCCATGCCGGCGTCGGCCTGTACGACTTGCAGGGCGACCAGGCCAGCCGCACCGGCGAATGGCTGCAAGGCATCGCGCGGCTGTGGCAGGCCACGGACGTGCCAGACCCGCTGCTGGATTATCTGGAAGTGATCCGCGCGATGAACCCGGATGGCGAGCTGCGCCATTACCCAGGCTCGCCGGAGCTGGCGCGCCTGCTGACCCGCGAACAGGACCGCCTGCACCTGAATGAAAAGCACCCGGAAGACGGCCGCCTGCTCAAGGAAAACATGCACGGCGACCGCCGCGTGGCGGTGCACCTGGGCGAAGGCTGGTATGTGCCGCGGGCCCTGTTGCCGACCCGGGAGAAGCGCGCGCTGCTGCTGATCGACCCACCGTTCGAGCAGGCCGACGAAATGGAGCGCTGCGCCCAGTCCCTGAGTGAGGCCATCGGTCGCATGCGTCAGGCGGTGGTGGCGATCTGGTACCCGATCAAGGACCTGCGCCAGCTGGCACGTTTCTACCGCGACCTGCAAAAGAGCAAGGCGCCCAAGCTGCTGCGGGTCGAACTCTATGTGCACCCCACCGACGAAGCCGCGCGGCTCAACGGCTCCGGTCTGGTGATCAGCAACCCGCCTTGGGGCCTGGAAGAGGAGCTCAAGCAGATCCTGCCGTGGCTGGCCCAGCTGCTCGGGCAGAGCCAGGGTGGCTGGCGCATGGATTGGCTGATCGAGGAAGGCAGCGGCAGCTAGATGGCTAGCTGCGACCCTGGGTTGGCTCGACAAAGTAAGTCAGCTGCTGGCGCGGGTTAAGGTATTCCAGCGCCTCGCGCGGCAGCTGCGCCGGGCGCAGGCTTTTGCCGATACTCAGGCGCGGCTCCTGTTCCAGATCGAGGATCAGCGCCTCGTTCTTGGGTACTGCCGCATCGTAGACAATCAGCGTGGGCTTCAGCGGCTGGCTGGGGTTCATGCCGAGCACCAGGCCGTAGCGCTGGTCCTCCAGCTGCACCAGGCTGCCGGGCGGGTAGACGCCCATCACCCGGATAAAGGCCTTGAGTGCCACCGCATCGAAGCGCGCGCTCTGTTGCTTGAACAGCAGCGCCAGGGCCTCGTGGGGGCTTAGCCCGTCGCGCGGGTTGAGCGGGTTGCACAGGTTGTCGAAGGCGTTGGTGATGCACACCAGGCGGCTTAGCCGGCCGATGGCCGCCTCGCGCAACTGGCGCGGATAGCCGCTGCCGTCGCAATACTCGTGGTGCTCGTTGATGATGCGCAGCACCTCGTCATCCAGCATCAGCTTCTGGCCCATGCGCAGGCCGAACTCGCAATGCAGTTGCAGCAGCTGCTGTTCCGGGCGGGTCAGCGGCTCGCTTTTCAGCAGCACCTTGCTTGGCACTTCCAGCTTGCCGATATCGTGCAGCAGCGCGCCGAGGCCGAGGATATGGCAGGCCTCGCTGTCCAGGCCGAGCTGGCGGCCGAGCAACAGCGCCAGCACCGTGACGTTCAGCGAGTGCAAGTAACTGTCTTCGGCGGCCTTGCTGTTGATGCTGTGCAGCACCACGCCGCTGCCGCCGAGTAGAGTCTCGACCATGGCGCCGACTATCTCGCCGGCCTGCTTGATGGCGTCTTCCGGGCGGCTGCGCAGGGTCTGGTTAAGCGTTTTGACCTGCTGGCTGGCCTGGACGAACTTGCGGTCCACCTCGGCCAGGCGCTTGCGCAGCGCCTTGAGCTTTTCCGCCCGGGCCTGGCTGGCCTGCTGCTGCGGGCTGAGCGCCGGCTCTGCTACGGCTTCGACTGCAACCGGGGCCGGGCTGGCGGCCTGTGGCGGGCAGTCGCTGCGCGCCGGGTCATAGCGCAGGCGCTGCAAGCCCAGTGCGCGCAGGGCCTTGATCTGCGCCTCGTCCTTGATCTTGAAGTTGTTGAAGGCGAAGTTGTGCTCCCACCAGGCCAGTTCAAGCTGGATATACAGGCCGACGCAGAGTTGCTCGGGCGAGATATAGGCGGGTGTTTCAGGCATGGCGGTTCGCTGGTGCGGTTGGCTATTGGCTTGCAGTCTAGCCGTTTGCCCAGGGCCTGGCACTCGCCCCCGCTAGTCGCGCGCCAGTTCCTGCTGCACTTCATCAGCCCAGGCCAGCCATGACTGCTCACCAAGAATGCCGCGACGCAGGGTCAGGTAGGGCAGGCGCAGCGCCTGGCGTTGTTCGTCGGGCAATGCCTGGTAGTCGCGCTCGATGCTGAGCAGGCTGTCCAGGGTCTTGCGGTGCACCGCCACATGGCGCTGCATTTCCTCGCGCAGGTTATCCAGTGAGGTATGGGCGCCGGCGTACAACTTCACCAGCAGCGCATCGTTAATCTTGTTCGGCTGCACCGGCTCGCCCAGCCAGCGCAGCAGCTCGGCGTGGCCGCTGGGGGTCAGGCGGTAGATCTTCTTGTCCGGGCGGGTGTCCTGGGCTTCGGCTTCGAACTCCAGCCAGCCGGCCTCGCTGAGTTTTTTCAGCTCCAGATAGACCTGCTGGTGCTTGGCGTTCCAGAAGTAGCCGAGGCCATCCTTGAAGCGTTTGAGCAGGTCGTAGCCGCTGCCGGGTTCGCTTTCCAGCAGGATAAGAATGGCGTGCTTGAGCGACATGAGCGGGTTTCACCGGCGGCAATGGAGGTGCGCGGCAGTATACGGATTATGCAAAGAGTTGCATTGGTCTTGCGGGTGCGCCTAGTATGCAAAAAATTGCATAACAACAATGACGCAGGAGCCACCCATGAAACGCACCGGTACCCGCTTTCGTTCGCGCCTGGTTCAAGGCGATTACGACGCCATCATCATCGGCTCCGGCATCGGCGGCCTGACCACCGCCGCGTTGCTGGCCAAGCTCGGCAAGCGCGTGTGCGTGCTGGAGCAGCACTACACCGCCGGCGGCTACACCCACAGCTATGAGCGCGAAGGCTACGAGTGGGACGTGGGCGTGCATTACATCGGCGAGGTGCACAAACCCTGGTCGGCGATCCGTCGGGTATTCGATGTGATCAGCGATGGCAACCTCGAATGGGCGCCGATGGATGCCCACTACGACCGTATCGTCATCGGCGAGCAGACCTACGACTACGTGGCCGGGCGCGAGGAATTCAAGGCGGAGATGCTGCGTCACTTCCCGGGGGAAGCGGCGGTGCTTGAGCGCTATGTCGAGCTGCTCAGCGAGGTCAGTGCCAAGGTGCCACGCTTCTTCGCCGGGCAGGCGCTGCCACGTTCACTGGGCATGCTCTATAGCAAGCTGCGTCGCCTGTGGCTGCCGGCTTACTTCTTCAAGACCACCCGCGAAGTGCTCGAAGGCCTGACCGACAATCAGGAGTTGATCGGCGTGCTGACCGCGCAGTGGGGCGACTACGGCCTGCCGCCAGCCGAAGCCGCTTTCGTCATGCACGCCATGGTCGCCAAGCACTACATCACCG
>DASUOY010000614.1:0-3185 GCA_036276395.1 Pseudomonas sp. | reverse complement strand
CGAATTGACCCTGGACAGCCGCAAGGTGCGCCCGGGCGATCTGTTTCTCGCCGTGCCCGGCACCCAGCAGGACGGTCGCGTGCATATCAGCGACGCCATCGCCCGCGGTGCCGCCGCCGTGGCCTATGAGGCCGAGGGCGCAGCCGTAATGACCGCCCATAGCGCCGAACTGGTGCCGCTCAAGGGGCTGGCCGGGCAATTGTCGGCCATTGCCGGGCGCTTCTATGGTGAGCCGAGCCGCGCCCTGCATCTGATCGGCATTACCGGCACCAATGGCAAGACCAGCGTCAGCCAGTTGCTGGCCCAGGCCCTGGACCTGCTCGGTGAGCGTTGCGGCATAGTCGGCACCCTGGGCAATGGTTTCTACGGTGCACTGGAGCTGGGCCGCCATACCACGCCCGACCCCATTGGCGTGCAGGCCACCCTGGCCGACATGAAGAATGCCGGGGCCCGCGCGGTGGCCATGGAAGTGTCGTCCCATGGCCTGCACCAGGGCCGGGTTGCGGCGCTGGCCTTCGACGTGGCGGTGTTTACCAACCTGTCGCGCGACCACCTTGACTACCACGGCTCGATGCAGGCCTACGGCGCCGCCAAGGCCGAGCTGTTCGCCTGGGACGGCCTGCGTTGCCGGGTGATCAACCTGGACGACGCCTTCGGCCGCGAACTGGCCGCAGCCGAGCACGACTCGCGGCTGATCAGCTACAGCCTGATCGATTCTGACGCCTACCTGTATTGCCGCGATGCGCGCTTCGACGAGCAGGGCGTGCGCGCAACGCTGGTGACGCCACGTGGTGAAGGCAGCCTGCGCAGCTCCCTGCTCGGCCGCTTCAACCTGAGCAACCTGCTGGCCGTGGTCGGCACCTTACTGGGTATGGACTACCCGTTGGACGAGATTCTCCAGTTGCTGCCGCAGCTGCAGGGCCCGGTTGGCCGCATGCAGCGCCTCGGTGGGGTCAAGCAGCCGCTGGTGGTGGTGGATTACGCCCATACCCCGGACGCCCTGGAAAAGGTTCTCGAAGCCCTGCGCCCGCATGCCAAGGGCCGCCTGCTGTGCCTGTTCGGCTGCGGTGGTGACCGCGACAGCGGCAAGCGCCCGCTGATGGCCGCGGTGGTCGAGCGTCTGGCCGATGGCGTGCTGGTGACCGACGACAACCCGCGTACGGAAACCCCTGAACAGATTTTCCGCGATATCCGCGCCGGCTTCGCCAAGCCTGAGTCCGTGCAGTTCGTCCATGGTCGCGGCCAGGCGATTGCCCAACTGATTGCCGCCGCCGCTGCCGATGATGTGCTGGTGCTGGCCGGCAAGGGCCACGAGGACTATCAGGAGATCAACGGCGAGCGTCAGCCCTTCTCCGATCTGCTCGAGGCCGCCAAGGCCCTGGCCGTCTGGGAGGTGGCCCATGCTTAAGGCCCTGCGTTTGAGTGAAGTGGCCGCGCCGCTGAGCGGCCGGGTGATAGGTGCGGACGTGGCGTTCTCCGCCGTCAGCAGCGACAGTCGGGCGATTGCCCCTGGCCAGCTGTTTGTCGCTCTGACCGGCCCGCGCTTCGACGGCCATGACTACCTGGCCGAGGTCGCCACCAAGGGCGCCGTGGCCGCCCTGGTCGAGCGTGAAGTGCTCGGCGCGCCGCTGCCGCAGCTGCTGGTCGGCGATACCCGTCTGGCCCTGGGCCAGTTGGGCGCCCTCAATCGCCAGGCCTTCACCGCGCCGCTGGTGGCCATTACCGGCTCCAGCGGCAAGACCACGGTCAAGGAGATGCTCGCCAGCATCCTGCGGGTCGGCCTGCAAGGCCCGGTGCTGGCCACTCGCGGTAACCTAAATAACGACCTCGGTGCGCCGCTGACCCTGCTGGAGCTGGCGCCCGAACATGTCGGCGCGGTGATCGAGCTGGGCGCCAACCATGTCGGCGAGATTTCCTACACCGTCAGCCTGACCAAGCCGCAGGTGGCCATTATCAATAACGCCGGTACCGCCCATGTCGGCGAGTTCGGCGGCCCGGAGAAGATCGTCCAGGCCAAGGGCGAAATCCTCGAAGGCCTGGGGGCAGACGGCGTGGCCGTGCTCAATCTGGATGACCGCGCCTTCGCCACCTGGCAGCAACTGGCGGCGGACCGGCGGGTGCTGAGCTTTGCCCTGCACAACGCCGCGGCAGATCTGCATGCCAGCGACCTGGCCCGCGATGCCCGTGGTTGCTCGGCCTTTAACCTGCAATGTGCGGCTGGTCAGGTGCGCATCCAGCTCAACCTGCTCGGCGAACACAATGTGGCCAATGCCCTGGCCGCCGCCGCCGCTGCCCAGGCATTGGGTGTGTCGCTGCAGGCGATCAAGGCCGGGCTGGAAAACCTGCAACCGGTCAAGGGCCGCGCCGTGGCGCAACTGGCCCCGAACGGCATGCGGGTCATAGATGACAGCTACAACGCCAACCCGGCCTCCATGTGCGCCGCCGTGGATATCCTCGCCGGTTTTTCCGGTCGCACCGTGCTGGTGCTCGGTGATATGGGCGAACTGGGGCGCTGGGCCGAGCAGGGCCACCGCGAAGTGGGCCGCTATGCCGCCGGCCGTGTATCCGCGCTCTATGCGGTGGGCCCGCTGATGGCCCATGCGGTCGAAGAATTTGGCGCCAATGGTCGGCATTTCGCCGATCAAGCCAGCCTGATTGCCGCGCTGCTCGTAGAACAAGGCGCCGAGTCGGGCGATACCACCCTTCTAATCAAAGGTTCACGTAGTGCCGCGATGGAAAAAGTCGTGACGGCGCTCTGTGGCACAGCCGGGGAGATTCACTAATGTTGCTGCTGCTGGCCGAATACCTGCAACAGTTCCACAAGGGCTTCGCAGTGTTCCAGTACCTGACACTGCGCGGCATCCTGGGCGTGCTCACCGCCCTGGCGCTGTCGTTGTGGCTGGGGCCCTGGATGATCCGCACCCTGCAGATCCGTCAGATCGGCCAGGCGGTGCGCAATGACGGCCCGCAGTCGCACCTGTCGAAGAAGGGCACGCCAACCATGGGCGGCGCGCTGATTCTCTCGGCCATCGCCGTCAGTACCCTGCTCTGGGCCGACCTGTCCAACCGCTATGTGTGGGTGGTGCTGGCCGTGACCCTGCTGTTCGGCGCCATCGGCTGGGTCGATGACTACCGCAAGGTGATCGAGAAGAACTCCCGTGGCCTGCCGAGCCGCTGGAAGTATT
>DASUOY010000613.1:0-11303 GCA_036276395.1 Pseudomonas sp. | reverse complement strand
CCGAGGAAGTTCTTCCACAGGATCACGGTGAACGCGCCGATCAGCATGCCGGCCAGGGCGCCGTTGCGGGTCATGCGCTGCCACACCAGCGACAGGATCACCACCGGACCGAAGGCGGCACCGAAACCGGCCCAGGCGTAGGACACCAGGCCCAGCACGCGGTTTTCCGGGTTGGCGGCCAGCACGATGGCGATAACCGCCACCAGCAGCACCATGGCCCGACCGACCCAGACCAGTTCAAGCTGGCCGGCGTTCTTGCGCAGGAAGGCCTTGTAGAAGTCTTCGGTCAGGGCACTGGAGCACACCAGCAGCTGGCAGCTCAGGGTGGACATCACGGCGGCCAGGATGGCGGACAGCAGGATGCCGGCGATCCAAGGGTTGAACAGCAGCTTGGACAGCTCGATAAACACCCGCTCCGGGTTCTCGGTAACCGGGCCAGCCAGGTCCGGGTTAGCCGAGAAGTAGGCGATGCCGAAGAAGCCCACGGCCACCGCGCCGCCCAGGCACAGGATCATCCAGGTCATGGAGATGCGACGGGCCGCCGGAATGGATTTCACCGAATCGGCCGCCATAAAGCGCGCCAGGATATGCGGCTGGCCGAAGTAGCCCAAGCCCCAGGCCATCAGCGAGATCACGCCGACAAAGGTCGCGCCCTTGAGCATGTCGAAGTTGGTGGCGTCTTTCAGTTCGATCGCGGCGAAAGTGGCATCGGCGCCGCCGGTAGCCAGCATCACGATGACCGGCGTCAGGATCAGGGCGAAGATCATCAGGGTGGCCTGCACGGTGTCGGTCCAGCTCACCGCAAGGAAACCGCCGATAAAGGTGTAGGCGATGGTCGCTGCGGCGCCGGCCCACAGGGCGGTCTCGTAGCTCATGCCGAAGGTGCTTTCGAACAGGCGCGCACCGGCCACCACACCCGAGGCGCAATAGATGGTGAAGAACACCAGGATCACCAGGGCGGAGAAGATGCGCAGCACGCGGCTGCTGTCTTCGAAGCGGTTGGTGAAGTAATCCGGCAGGGTCAGGGCGTTGTCGTTGTGCTCGGTCTGCACGCGCAGACGGCCGGCGACGAACAGCCAGTTCAGGTAGGCACCGACGATCAGGCCGATGGCGATCCAGCCTTCGGACAGACCGGACATATAGACCGCACCCGGCAAGCCCATCAGCAGCCAGCCGCTCATGTCGGAAGCCCCTGCGGACAAGGCGGTAACGAAACTACCGAGGCTGCGACCACCGAGGATGTAATCGGAAAGGTTCTTGGTGCGCAGATAGGCAAACAGGCCGATCAGCACCATGGCTGCGATGTACACCACGAAGGTGACAAGCATTGGAGTACTAGCTGTCATTGGGGAGCTCCCCTCACGTTTGTTGTTATTCAGGCACGGGGATGGGCCCGCGCCCTGGTTGGCAAACCGCGCCCGCTTTTGACGAACGCATGCTCGCGGCAGTCGCCCACAGGAGCGGGCAGCCCTGCCGCTTCGGGGTTTTAAACACCCCAATACGACAACGGGCGCCTGCCTTAAGACAGTCGCCCGTGATACAGCGCTTACTCGTCGTTCAGTGACAGCAGCGAGGCGTTACCGCCCACCGCCGTGGTGTTGACCGAGGTGGTGCGTTCGTTGGCGAAGCGCAGCAGGTAGCTCGGACCACCGGCTTTCGGCCCGGTGCCGGACAGGCCACAGCCGCCAAACGGTTGCACCCCGACCACCGCGCCGATCTGGTTGCGGTTGACGTAGAGGTTGCCGACCCGCGCCAGCTCCTCAATGCGCCGTGCGGTTTCCTCGTTACGGCTGTGCACGCCCAAAGTCAGGCCGTAGCCGGTGGCGTTGATTGCCGCCACCACTTGCTCCAGCTCACGGGCCTCGAAGCGCACCACGTGCAGGATGGGGCCGAAGTTTTCTTTCTGCAGTTCGTCGATGCCGGATATCTCGAACGCCACCGGGGCGACGAAATGGCCATCCAGGCCGGCCGGCAGCGGCGCTTCGGCAATTAGCTTGCCCTCGCCCTTGAGCTTGGCGATATGCGCCAGCAAACCCTCGCGGGCCTCACTGTCGATAACCGGGCCAATATCGTTAACCCGCAGATGGGTCGGGCCGACTTTCAGCTCGGCCATGGCGCCCTTGAGCAGATCCAGCACGCGCTCGGCGATATCGGCCTGCACGTAGAGCACGCGCAGGGCCGAGCAACGCTGGCCGGCACTGGTGAAGGCGGACTGCACGGCATCCTTGACCACCTGTTCGGGCAGTGCGGTGGAGTCGACGATCATGGCGTTCTGCCCGCCGGTTTCGGCGATCAGCGCGGCGATCGGGCCGTCTTTCTCGGCCAGCTGGCGGTTGATCACGCGGGCAGTGTCGGTGGAGCCGGTAAAGCACACGCCAGCGACGCGGGCATCACGGCAGAACACAGAGCCCAGGGTGGCGCCGTCACCTGGCAGGAAGGCGATGACATCCTTCGGCAAACCGGCTTCGAACATCAGTTCCAGGGCGCGGGCGGCGATCAGGCTGGTCTGCTCGGCCGGCTTGGCCAGCACGCAGTTGCCGGCGACCAGGGCGGCGGCGATCTGCCCCAGGTAGATGGCCAGGGGGAAGTTCCACGGGCTGACGCAGGCGAAGATACCGCGGCCTTCATGGAACAGCTCGTTGCGCTCGCCAGTCGGCCCCTGCAGCTCCTCGCGGCCCAGGCGCAGACGCGCCTGCTGGGCGTAGTAACGGCAGAAATCCACGGCCTCGCGCACCTCATCTATGCCGTCCTGCAGCGACTTGCCCGCCTCCAGGGTGCACAGCGCCATCAGCTCGGCACGGTGGGTTTCCAGCAGGTCGGCCAGGCGCTCCAGAATGCTCGCCCGAGCATCGATGGCGGTGGCGTTCCAGCGCGGCCAGGCGCCGTGCAGCACATCCAGGGCCTGGGCAGCCTGGGCCGCCGTGGCGAACTGGGCGCTACCCACCACTTTGCTCAGCTCGAATGGGCAGCGTACGGCTTGCGCGCTGCCGCTCAGCACCTGGCCGTTGATCACCGGCGCGGCCTGCCACTGGCGGTTGAGGTGCGGGGTATAGGCGAGCTCAAGCTCATTCCACGAGGTTTGAATGTTCATATTGAGGCCTTGGGAATTTTTCCGCGCACTGCCGAACAGCGCAGGCGGGAGGGGGATTTTGTCATTACCTAGGGTTTTGAACTTGCGCAGCTGCGTCACCGGATGATCGAGAAGGGACTCGATCGGCGTGCTCGGGTCGACCAGCTGGTGGACGAACGAGGAGTTCGCGCCGTTTTCCAGCAGACGCCGTACCAGGTAGGGCAACAGGTCCTTATGGGCGCCGACCGGGGCGTAGATGCGCACGTTCTTGCCGTGCTTCTCCAGCACCGTGTCGTACAGCGCATCGCCCATGCCGTGCAGGCGCTGGAACTCGAAGTCACGCGGCTGCTTCTGCTCGGCCACTATGGCCAGGATGCAGCTGACGGTGTGGGCGTTGTGGCTGGCGAACTGCGGGTAGATCACCCCACGGGTGAAGTCCGACAGCAAAAAGCGCGCGCAGGCCAGATAAGACGTATCTGTGCCTTCCTTACGGGTGAACACCGGGTAACCGTCCAGGCCCTGGACCTGGCACTGCTTGATCTCGGTGTCCCAGTAGGCGCCCTTGACCAGGCGCAGCGGCATCTTCTCGCCCAGCTCCTTGCCCAGCAGGGTCAGCCACACCAGCACCGGCAGGCAGCGCTTGGAATAGGCCTGCACCACCAGGCCGAACTCGCCCCAGCCCTTGAGGGCCGGATCGCGCATCAGCTTTTCGTAGAGTTCCAGGGACAGCTCGAGGCGATCGGCCTCCTCGGCGTCTACCGAGATGCCGACATTCAGCTTGCGCGCGCGCACCGCCAGTTCCAGCACATTGGCGAACAGCTCGGTCAGCACGCGCTCGCGCTGGGCCACTTCATAACGCGGGTGCAGGGCCGACAGCTTGATCGAGATCGACGGCCGCGGGCCCGGGCCGACCTGGGGCTCGGCACCGACCGTGTCGATGGCCTTGCGGTAGTCGGCCATGTATTTTTCGGCATCGGCCTGGGTCAGCGCCGCTTCGCCGAGCATGTCGAAGGAATAGGTGTAACCCTTCTCGCGCTCCGGGCGACCATTCTTCAGCGCCTCGCTGATGCTGCGGCCAAGCACGAACTGCTTGCCCATCAGCTTCATGGCCTGGTTCATGGCGGCGCGGATCACTGGCTCGCCGGAACGCTGGATCAGCTTGCCGAGGACGTTTTTCGGCCGGCCATCGTTGGTTTGCGGGTCGACCACCTTGCCGGTCATCACCAGGCCCCAGGCGGCGAAGTTGACCAGCACGCTGTCGCTCTTGCCCAGGTGGCGCTCCCACTCGGCGGCGTTCAGCTTGTCGCGGATTAGCGCGTCGGCGGTGGCGGCGTCCGGCACGCGCAGCAGAGCCTCGGCCAGGCACATGAGCATCAGCCCTTCCTGGGTATCGAGGCTGTACTGACGAAGCAGTGCGTCGAGGGTATCGACGGCATTGTCCCGGCTACGCACATCTTCAATCAATGTACGGGCGCCGCGGCGGATAGCCGCGATGCCGGTTTCACCGGGGTCGGCGAGCTGCAAGAGCTCAGTGAGATAGGCTGCCTCGTCAACGCTGTAGTTGGCGCTGATGACAGGGAAAAAATCGGCGGCCTTGGCGGCCGAGATCCGGTTAAGGAACTCGTCCTGCAAGACGTGACTGGCTTTAAACATCACGCCCATCCTCTTGTGGAGACTGTTTGTTATGGGTCTAGCGCAGCTTGGCTGGTCTGACCAATGGCAAAGGGTCAAAACCTGCGCACGGCGCGAGCGGGGTAAGCGAATTTAGTGGCACAGGCATGACAGCTTCTTGCTGAAAGCTCTGGAGTTTTTGCGAAAAACTCCAGGCCGGGGAACTAATGGCGAACGCCTGTTTGAATAATCCAACGGCACTGGCCGGGGCGTGACATGGCGAGCACGGGCCGCGTCACTGCTTGACTCTCCAGTCACATGGCGCCGATTTATGCACCCGCAAAGAACCGCCCTGCATAACGAACTGCATGTCCGCCCCTCGCTGTACTTCAACGAGCCAGCGTACGTCTTTCATATCGCCCTGCTCGATCAGGATGAGGTCAGCGCCGCCATCATCAGAGCCTTGCCGCAGAACGGCGAGCAAGCCCAGGCCACGGGCAGCGCCCAAGGCCTGACGCACCTGCTGGGCTGTGCATTGAAGTGGGAGCGACATGCCGAGTTCTTTACCCTGACCCTGGTGCAGCCCAAGCAGGCCGGCGGCGAATTCTGGCCGGCCCTGCCCGCCGCCCTGCAGGCGCTGATCGAGCCGCACCGGGCGCTGATCATCAATGCCGTGCAGATCCTGGTGGAATCCGAGCAGCACTGGCAGGGCCATAGCGCCCGCTATGGCTTCCAGGACCCGGCCGGCTCCCATATCGGCGGCGGCGATGCCACGGTATGGAGCGATTTCCGCCTGTGCCAGGAGGGGCGCAACCGCATCCTGCTGGTCAACCGCAAGCTCAACGCCTACCGCCTGGGGCGGATGATCCGCCGCCTGCTGGAGATCGAGACCTACCGCATGATGGCCTCGCTGACCCTGCCGGTGGCGCAGGCGGTCGACCGTCAGCTCAAGGACTACGACCAGCAGCTGGCCAATCTGTCCGAGCGCAACGCCGCCCCCGAGAGTAGCAATGCCAAGCAGCTGCTCGGCGCCATCGCCCTGCTCTCGGCCAATATAGTGCGCAGCACGGCCATCCACCGGCAGCGCTTCAGCGCCGCCGAGGCCTATGCGCAACTGGTGTTCGAACGCATCACCGAGCTGCGCGAGAGCCATGTCGGCGATTGCCAGCGCCTCGGCGTGTTTATCGAACGGCGCTTCAAGCCCACGGTGCGCTACTGCGCCGTCACCGACCAGCGCCTGGCGCGCCTGGGTCAGAGCGTGGCCAACCTCGGTGAACTGCTGCAAACCCGGGTGCAGGTAGAGGTGGAAGAGCAGAACTCGGCCATCCTGCGCAGCCTCAACAGCCGCGCCCATACCCAGATCAAGATCCAGAAGGCGGTGGAAGGCCTGTCGATCATCGCCATCAGCTATTACCTGCTGAGCCTGCTCAAGCTCGGCGTCGAAGGCCTGCACAGCCTGGGCCTGGGCTTCTCCCCACAACTGGCCGCCAGCGTGCTCGCGCCCTTGGCATTGCTGCTGATCGGCGGCATCGCCCTGCGCATTCGCAAGGCCAAGCGCCATGCGTCCGTAGACCCTGGTTAATAACCCGTCGCCACTGATCACTGGCAAGGTGATTGCTGAGCGCCCGCCTACACTGGCTGAACAGGTGCAGGAGCGCATTATGTTGAGCGATGAGGTTTCGGACTATTCGATCTATCGGCGGGTGGTCTCGCAGTTGATGCAGGGCGAGGAACAACTGCCCAGCCTGCCCACCATCACCCTGGATATTCGCCGCGCCCTAGGCGATCCGCAGATCCCCATAAACACCCTGGTGCGCCTGATCGGCCGCGACCCGGCGCTCAGCGCCATGCTGATGAAACATGCCTCCTGCGCCCTGTACCGCACCACACAGGCGCCGCAAACCCTGCAGGACGTGATAACCCTGCTCGGCATGAAGGAAGTCGACCGCATCACCATGGTGCACAGCGTCAAGAGCCTGTTCACCCTGCACAGCCCCGCCCACAAGCGCCTGTTTATCGAAGCCTGGGAGCGCCTGGTGCTCAAGGCCAGCACCTGCGCCCTGCTGGCGCGCCTGCTCAGCCGCATCCCGGCCGAACATGCCCTGCTGGCCAGCCTGCTCAGCGAAGTTGGCACCCTGGCGGTGCTCTCCGCGTTCAAGGATGAAGAAGCGATTCCCTCCAGCGAGCTGTACTACAAGCTGTGCCGTGAATACAGCAAGCCGCTGAGCATCATAGTGCTGAAGAAATGGGCGGTGGATAACGCATATATAGAGGTGATCCGCGAGACCGGTCACTGGCACTTCAGCAAGGGCGAACGCGTAGACCTGCTCGACCTGGTCAACCTGGCGCTCTACCACGCCCTCAAGGAACGCCAGGTCGGCACAGAGCTGCCGCCCCTGCCGGAGCTTGCGGCCTACCAGAAAATCCTCCCGCCGCAGGATTTTATCGGCGACAACGGTGAACTGAGCCTGGTGGTCGAGCACCGCGCCGATATCCAGGCGATTGCCGCTACCTTGCGCTAACTAGAGCCTGTTTCGAGCTCGTGAGATAGATGTGTAAGCCCACCTGGTTGTTCAAAATGAATTACTGGTTTCACTCGCCCTTCAAGTCAAGCTGAAAGAGGATGTTTTAACGACGGATGGCCCACGCGCAATAGATCGCAAACAGGTTCTAAGCCCGAGCTGACTCAGGCCTCGCCGGCGGCGAACTCCACCCGCACCCGCAAGCCATGCGGCTGCGCCTGATGCAGGCTGATCTGCGCCTGATGGGCGCGGCAGATTTCCCCGACTATGGCCAACCCCAGGCCGGCACCAAAGCCCTTGGTGCTGCGCCGGTAGAAGCGCGCAAACACCAACTGGTGCTCCTCCGGCGGAATACCCGGGCCATCGTCCTCCACCTCCAGCACCCCGGCCGGCAATACCCGCAGAATCACGTTGCCCCCGGGCGGGGTATGGGCCATGGCGTTATCCAGCAGGTTGCACAGCAGTTCGTTGAGCAAAGTCGGCTCACCACTGATCCACACCGCCTGCTCGGCCTCCAGGGCCAGGGCGATGCCCCGGGCATGGGCCAGCGGCGCCAGGGCCATGCCCAGCTCGCGCGCCAGCTGGCTCAGGTCCAGGCGCTGCGCGCCGCCCTCGGCAATCGCCCGGGCGCCGCTTTCGATGCGCGCCAGCGAGAGCAACTGATTGGCCAGATGGGTCAGCTTGTCGGTGTTCTGCGCCGACTCCTCCAGGGTGCTGCGCCACACCGCCGGCTCCTGCGCGCGCAGGCCCAACTCGACCCGTGCCTTGAGCGCCGCCAGGGGCGTGCGCAGCTCATGGGCGGCATCGGCGATAAATTGCGACTGGCGCTCGAACAGGCCGCGCAGGCGGTCATTGAACTGATTGAGCGCCGCAATCAGCGGACGCAGTTCGCGGGGCATCTGCGCATCGGGCAACGGCCGCAGGTCGTCACTGGCGCGACTCGCCACGGCGCCGCGCAGGGTTTCCAGCGGGCGCAACGCCAGGGTCACCGCCAGCCACACCAGCAACAAGGCGCTCAGCGACAGCAAGCCCATGCGCCACAATGTGCCGAGTAGCAGCTCGCGGGCCATGCGTTCGCGCGCGCCCTGGGTTTCCGCCACGCGAATCTCGGCCATGCCATTGAGCCCGGGTTCGCTGACCGGCTGCAGCAGGCTGACCACCCGCACGCCCTGGTGGCGGAACTCGGCATCATAGAAATGCGCCAGCGCCGGGTAATCCTCGGTGCGCTTGGTTCCGGGCGGCGCCGCCGGCAGGTCTTCATAACCGGAAACCAGCGCACCCTGGATATCCAGCACCTGGTAATAGATACGCCCGGCGCTGTCGTAGGCGAAGGTATCCAGGGCCACATAGGGCACATTGGCCTTGAGCGCGCCGCTCTCGCTATAGAGCCCGGCGGCAACCGCCCGCGCGGAGGCCAGCAGGGTGCGGTCATAGGCGGTATCGGCGGCATGCCGCGCGCTCCAGTAGGCGCTCAGGCTGCTGGCCAGCAAAATCAACGCCAGCAGCAGCGCCAAACGCCGCAGCAGCCGCCCGCGCAGGCTGCCCGGTTCAGCCTGTGCAGGCTTGCTGCGCTCAGTCACCGACTGCCTCCAATAGATAACCCAGGCCCCGGAAGGTGACGATCTTCACCCCGCCACCTTCGAGCTTCTTGCGCAGGCGGTGCACGTAGATTTCGATGGCGTCGCTGCTGGCCTCCTCGTCCAGGCCGAACACCTGGGCGGCCAGCTGCTCCTTGCTCATCACCCGTCCGGGCCTCGCGATCATCGCCTCCAGCACCGCCTGCTCGCGGGAGGTCAGGGTCAGCAGACCCGCGCCCAGGGTAAAACGCCGGGTGTCCAGGTCATACAGCAGCTTGCCGCAGCGCTGCTGGCGTTCACCGCCCAGCACCGTGCGGCGCAGCAGCGCCTTGACCCGCGCCTCCAGCTCGGAAAGCTCGAAGGGCTTGGCCAGGTAATCGTCGGCGCCTAGGTTGAGCCCATGCACACGGTCCTTGACCTCGCCACGGGCGGTAAGCATCAGCACCGGCAGGGTCTTGCCGCGCTCGCGCAGGCGTGCCAGCACCTGAAAACCGTCCAGACGCGGCAGGCCGATATCGAGAATCGCCAGGGCATAGTCCTCGCTGGCCAGGGCCAGGTCGGCGGCCACGCCGTCATGCAGCATGTCCACGGTCAGCCCGGTGCCACGCAGGGCCTGGGCCACGCTTTCGGCCAGGGGCAGATGGTCCTCGACCAGCAGGATTCGCACGGTAATGGAACTCCACGAACTTGTTGTTATGCACCCAGTGTAACGGCGCGAAAGCTGCTGCGAACGCCCCGCCAATTTTCTTTCAAGCTGAAAGCCTGGCGAAAGCTTGCACCCCTAGCATCTGTTTCAGGTGGCTCGATCCACCGACCAGAACGCCTGACGCAGTGGTGCCCAGGCGTGACAAAAACAACAATGGAGACCACAGGATGCCGACTGCATCGCATCGGGCACTCTCGCCTGTACACCTGCTTAGCCTGGCCATCGGCACGGCCCTGCTCGCCCCCGCGGCCCACGCCGATTTTGTCGCTGACAGCCAGGCCAGTCTGACCACCAGCAATATCTACCTCAATCGCGATTTCCGTGAAAACGCCGGGCAGAACAAGCGCGAAGAATGGGGCCAGGGCTTCTGGCTCGACGTCCAGTCCGGCTACACCGAAGGCACCGTTGGTTTCGGCCTCGACGCCCTGGGCCTGCTCGGGGTCAAACTGGACTCCGGCGGCGGCCGCACCGGCACCGACCTGCTACCGGTGCAGGACGATGGCGGCACCCCGGACCAATTCGGTCGCCTGGGCCTGACTGCCAAGGTCAAGGTCTCCAATACCGAGCTGCGCTACGGCTCGCACATCCCCGAACTGCCAGTGGTCAAGGCCAGCGACAGCCGCCTGCTGCCGCAGGTGTTCGAAGGCGGCCTGTTGACCTCCAGCGAACTCGACGGCCTGACCTTCGTCGGCGGGCGCCTGGACAAGGTGATCGACCGCGCCTCGACCAACTCCGAGGAGCTGATCCTCAACAGCAAGAACCGCCGCTTCGCCGCCGGCATCACCGCGGATCATCTCGACCTGCTGGGCCTCGACTATGAGTTCGCCAAGGGCCTGACCGGGCGCTATTACTTCGCCGACCTCGACGATATCTACCGCCAGCACTTCTTCGGCCTGCTCGCCAGCCAGCCCCTGGGCAGCGGCAGCCTGAGCGCTGATGTACGGCTGATGCTGAGCAAGGACAGCGGCGCATCCAATGCCGGCAAGATCGACAACCGTGCCTTCAACGCCATGTTCACCTACGCCATCGACGGCCACAAACTGGGCCTGGGCTTTCAGGACATGAGCGGCGACACCGGTTACGCCTATATCGATGGCAGCGACCCGTTCCTGGTCAACTTCGTGCAGATCAACGACTTCGCCAACGCCGACGAGCGCTCCTGGCAGGCCCGTTACGACTATGACTTCGCCAAGCTCGGCGTACCCGGCCTGAGCTTTATGACCCGCTACATCAAGGGCAGCGACGCGCAAATCGCCGGCACTGACGACCGCGGCGGTGAGTGGGAGCGCGACATCGAGGTCAAATACGTGGTGCAGAGCGGCCCGCTGAAAGATGTCTACGTACGCCTGCGCAACGCCAGCTTCCATTCCGACTTCGCCCGCGATGCGGACGAGAACCGCGTCATCGTCGGCTACACGCTGCCGATCTGGTAATCCACAATAAGAGCCAAGAGGATACGCCCATGAAAACTGCCTTTACCCGCATCGCCCTCGCCACCGCCTGCATGGCCTTCGCCGGCCAGCTGCTGGCCGCCGAACCCAAGCGCCCGGAATGTATCGCCCCGGCCAAGCCCGGCGGCGGTTTCGACCTGACCTGCAAACTGGCGCAGAGCGGCCTGAAAGACCACGGTCTGCTCAAGGCACCGATGCGCGTCACCTATATGCCCGGCGGCGTCGGCGCGGTGGCCTATAACGCAGTCATCGCCCAGCGCGCCGATGATCCGGGCACCATCACTGCCTTCTCCAGCGGCTCCTTGCTCAACCCGGCCCAGGGCAAGTTCGGCCGTTACGACGAAACCGGCGTGCGCTGGCTGGCGG
>DASUOY010000612.1:0-4074 GCA_036276395.1 Pseudomonas sp. | reverse complement strand
CAGCTGACCGAAGACCAGGTACTGGAGCGCGGCCCCGGCCAGTCCTGGCTGTTCCGCCCGCTGCTGAACAACCTCAGCGCCCTCGAAGACAGCCTGCGCTACCGCATGCTGCTGGAGCCCGAAGCACTGCTCTCGCCTGGCTTCGAAGCCGACCGCCAGCGCCTGTCGCTACTGCGCAGCGGCACCCAGAGCCTGCTCAACCAGCCCATCGAGGCCTTCGATATCGAGCAGTTCCGCGAGCTGGATATCGGCTTCCACGAGCTGATCGCACAGAGCTGCGGCAACCGCTTTATCTGCGACGCCCTGCTCCACCACCAGCGCCTGCGGCGCCTGCCCAACCTGCTACCGATGGTCAGCGTGCACCGCCTGCAGGAAGCCCTGCGCGAACACCTGCGGATCATTGAGGCGATCGAGCGCGGACAGATGGAAATCGCCGCCGACCTGATGCGCCTGCACCTGCGCCTGTCCGCCGCGCAGCGCCCACAGACCGCCAACCGCGGCATCCCCCGGGCCTGAATCCTGGCCCGGTACTAATTTATTCAAAAAAACAGTGTATTTTTTTATCAAAAAATACATGATCTAAAAACACCAGCCAGACCGGAGCCACCCCCTGGTCACGGAAACGACTCGCCATGCCCAAAGAAAAACTGATCGCCCTGTTTCCCGAAGCCAGCTTCGGCGCCGCGCTGAATTGCATTGGCATCGCCCAGGCGCTACGCGAGCAGGGTGCGCGCCCGGTGTTTATCTGCCACGAGCATTTCCAGGGCCTGTTCGCCGAATACGGCTTCGCCGAATACCCGATTCTGATCGGCAGCGCGCTCTCCGCCGAGGAACACCAGCATTACTGGGAGCGCTTTATCGAGCGCAGCATCCCCTACTTCGACCAGACGCCGCTGGAGCAGATCGACAGCTATGTGGTACCGGCCTGGGAAGCCATCATCGATACCGCCATCGAGGCGGAAAAACCCCTGCAACAGCTGTTGGCCCGGCTCAAGCCGGACGCCATAGTGTTGGACAACGTGGTGATGTTCCCCGCCATCGCCAAGGCCGGCTGCCCCTGGGTGCGGGTGATCTCCTGTGCCGAGACGGAGCTGCCCGACGCTGCCGTGCCGCCCTATCTGTCCGGCGCCAGCGCCAGCGACCCGCGCGCCTGCGAGCGTTACTGGCAGCACTATGTCAAAGCCGTGACCCCGGCCCATGCGCGCTACGCCCGCTTTCTGGAAAGCAGCGGACACAAGCCCTGCGCCCCCGGCCAGTTTCTCGAAGAATCGCCCTGGCTCAACCTGCTGCTGTCACCCACGCCGGTGCGCTACGCACGCCAGCAGCCCCTCGACCCGGCGCGCTTCGTCTACCTGGATGGCTGCGTGCGCCGCGAGGCGCCCTACGTGGCGCCGCAATTTCCGCGCAACAATGAGGCGCCGCTGGTCTACCTCAGCTTCGGCAGCCTCGGCGCCGCCGACGTGGCCATGATGAAGCGCCTGATCGACACCGCTGCTGGCCTGCCCTATCGCTTCCTGATCAACGTCGGCGCCTACCGCGAGCAGTACGACAGCGTGCCGGACAACGTCTACCTGGACAGCTGGTTTCCGCAACCGGCGGTGCTGCGCGAATGCCAGCTGTTTATCCACCACGGCGGCAACAACAGCTTCTGCGAGGCCCTGTATTTCGGCCTGCCGTCGCTGATCATCCCCTACTGCTGGGACGGCCACGACAACGCCCGGCGTGCCGAGGAAGTCGGTGTCGGCCGCTACCTGCCGCGCTTTGCCGACCCGCTCGCGGCGCTGCCCGCCGCTATCGCCCAACTGCTCGGCGACCACGCCATGCAGCAGCGCCTGCAACAGGCCAGCGCGCAGATGCAGGCCTCGCGCGGCACCGAAATGGCCGCCCGGGCGATTCTCCAGCTACCCAGCCCCTGACCCACTGAGCCCAGCCTATGAGCGATCGCGCCCTGCACAGCCTTGAGCAAGCCATTCCCCTGCCTTACTGGCTGGACGCCGAAGGGCCAGCTCCTGGCTTCAGCCGCCAGGTGGGCGAGCTGCACTGCGAACTGGCGATAGTGGGGGGCGGCTTCTGCGGTCTGTGGACCGCCCTGCTGGCGCGCCAGCGCCATCCGCAGGCGCGCATCGTGCTGGTCGAGGCCCAGGCCTGCGGCGGTGCGGCCAGTGGGCGTAACGGCGGTTTCTGTGCGCCGAGCATTTCCCACGGCGTATCCAATGCCCTGAAACGCTGGCCCGCCGAGGCCGAAACACTGATCCGCCTGGGCCGGCAGAACCTCGACGAGCTGGAGCAGGACGTGCAGCGCCTGGCCCTGGCCGTGGAGTTCCAGCGCCAGGGCAAACTGAGCGTGGCCAGCAGCCCCTGGCAGGTCGAGGGGCTGCGCAGCCTGGAAGAAAAATACCGGAGATTCGGCATCGCCTGCGAATACCTGGAAGGCAGCGCACTGAAGGAGCGCCTCGACTCGCCGCTGTACGGCGCCGGCCTGTTCGAAGCCAACTACGCCCTGCTCAACCCGGCCAAGATGGCCCGAGAGCTGCGCCGCGCCTGCCTGCAGCAGGGCATCGAGATCTACGAGCACAGCCCGGTACGGAGCCTGCAGCAACACCCGGGGCATCTGCTGCTGCAGACCGACTACGGCAGCATCCAGGCCGAGCGGGTGGCGCTGGCCACCAACGTATTCACCGACCTACTGCCGCGGCACAAGGCCGCGATCATCCCGATCTACGACTATGCGCTGACCACCGAACCGCTGAGCGACGAGCAGCTGGGCAGCATCGCCTGGCGCGGCCACTACGGCATCGCCGACTCCGGCAACCAGTTCCATTACCTGCGCAAGACCTTTGATAAGCGCATCCTGTGGGGCGGCTACGACGCCGTGTACCCCTTCGCCAGCCGCCTGGACGAAGGCCTGACCCAGCGTCCGCAGACCTTCGTGCGCCTCGCCGAACAGTTCCAGCAGACCTTTCCCCAGCTCGAAGGCGTACGTTTCAGCCATGCCTGGGGCGGCATTATCGACTCCTCGGCGCGCACCACCATGTTTACCGGCAGCCATGCCGGCGGGCGCATCGCCTACGCCCTGGGCTTCACCGGCCAGGGCGTGTCCGCCAGCCGCTTCGCCGCCGCCACAGTGCTCGACCTGCTCGACGGCCAGCACACCGAACGCACCGCGCTGCGCATGCTCAACCGCACGCCGGTGCCCTTCCCGCCGGAGCCGCTGCGCTACGCCAGCATCAGCCTGGCGCAACGCGGCCTGGCCGAGGAAGACCGCAGCGGCCGGCGCAACCTGCTGCTGAAGACCCTGGACGCCTTCGGCGTCGGCTTCGACTCCTGATCAACAACAAGGAAAACCCGCATGTCGAGCACCGCACCCCAGCACGTTATCGACTTCGCCAGCAGCGCGGTCCAGGCCCTGCAGAGCGAAATCAACGATCCCGCCATTGTCGGTGCGCCCTACCAGAGCAGCACCTGGCGCCACTTCAGTAATGCCGGCACAGGCCTTACCGCTGGGATCTGGGAAGCCGGCCCACACAAGGAGCGCTGCAGCTGCGACTACGACGAGCTGTGCCATATCCTCGAAGGTGAAGTGCGCCTGACCGACAGCGCGGGCAGCAGCCAGACCTTCGGCCCGGGCAGCTCCTTCGTGGTCGCCGCCGGATTCGAAGGCACCTGGGAAAACCTCAGCCCGGTGCGCAAGGTCTATCTGATCAGCAAGGCGCCGGCCTAACAGCGGCGTCGTGTAGGGTACGCCACGCGTACCGCCAACCACGCACTGGCCCTGGTGCGCAGAGGCACCCTGCGGCAGGTTTGAGGATCTTTTGAGCTAGAGCCAGGCAAGGCGAAATTGGGCGAGGACGCGGAGTCTACGAGCTGTAAATGAGCAGTCCGAGCCCAATTTTCAACGCAGCATGGCCGACGATCAAGAGATCCCAGGCAGGCTCTAACGCCGGTGGCGCTGCTCGTGGGCGATAACCTTGGGCTGGCGCCCGAAGCCCAGGGTCCAGCCGGCGCCGAGCACGAGCAGTTCCACCAGCCAGGCCAACAGCAAGCCGCTCGCCAGGGCCCAGGCAATCGCCTGGG
>DASUOY010000611.1:0-5564 GCA_036276395.1 Pseudomonas sp. | reverse complement strand
GACCAGCTTCTTCACCGCCCACGAGGCGCTGCTGCTCAACTACGAGCAGGCCTTCGTGCGCCGCGACAGCCTGACCGGTGGCGACTACGCCTGCTCGGCCCATATGCTCTGGATCGGCGACCGCACCCGCCAGCTGGACGGTGCCCATGTCGAATTCCTGCGCGGCGTCGGCAACCCCATCGGGGTCAAGGTCGGCCCGAGCATGGACCCGGACGAGCTGATCCGCCTGATCGACATCCTCAACCCGGACAACGACCCGGGCCGCCTCAACCTGATCGTGCGCATGGGCGCGGACAAGGTCGAAGCCCATATGCCGCGCCTGGTGCGCAAGGTGCAGGGCGAAGGCCGCCAGGTGCTGTGGAGTTCCGACCCGATGCACGGCAACACCATCAAGGCCTCCACCGGCTACAAGACCCGGGATTTTGCGCAGATTCTGTCCGAGGTGAAGCAGTTCTTCGCCGTGCACCAGGCCGAGGGCAGCTACGCCGGCGGCATCCATATCGAGATGACCGGGCAGAACGTCACCGAATGCATCGGCGGCGCGCGCCCGGTGACCGAGGACAGCCTGTCGGACCGCTACCACACCCACTGCGACCCGCGGATGAACGCCGACCAGTCCCTGGAACTGGCCTTCCTGATCGCCGAGACCCTTAAGCAGGTTCGCCGTTAACGGGCCCCACCGGCCCTATCTGAGAGCCTGTTCAAAGCCGGGCGTATAGGGATATGGTGATACTCAAGCACTCAAGGAGCGCCTTATGCCCTGGTATATCTGGCTACTGATCATTCTGGTGCTGGGCTCCATCGTCAGCGGGCTGATGGTGCTGTTGCGCACCGCCAAGCCCTTGCCGCTCAGCGAGGAACAGCTGGCGCGAATCCGCCAACGCAAGCTTGAGATGGACGCCCGCGATGCTCAGGACGCTGATCGGCGCTAGCCTGCTGGGCGCGCTGCTGAGCGGTTGCGCGGGGCTTGCGTCCAGCCCGCACGCCAGCTGCGGCGCGTTGTTCGAGCAGTTGCAGGCCGCGACCCACACATACCAAGACGTCCAGCACCAGCGCCTGGCAGGTTTTCCCGGCCTGCGCAGCGACAGGACCCTGGCCCTGCTGGGGCATAGCGCCAGAAACGCGGAGCAGCGCCAGCTGTGGCTGCAACGCCTGGCCGAGCACGACAACCAGGCCAGCCTGATCGAAATCGCCCAACTGCCGCCCGCGCCGAGACGATTCTGGAGCAGCACCAGCCGCCAGACCGCGCTCGGCGCCTGCCGCACGGCCCAGATCGCGGCACTAAATAGCGACCCCGCAGCCTTTGCCCAGGCCGTGGCGGCCGCCCAGATCGCTGACGACTATCGCGGCTGGGCGCGGGCGCTGGGCCTCTATCCCTTGTTCGAGCCCTTCTACCGGCGCGGCATCGCCGCCTGGCAACAGGCCGCAGCCCAAGCCAGGGCACCCGAGGATGGCCCGCAGTGGCTGGGCTACAGACCTATCCAGTTATCCGCCCAGGCGCCAATGCCGCCGCAACGCCTGGATGCCCTGGGCCTGCCGCAGGTAACTGCCGAGCGACTCGATGCGCTGTTCGCCCGCCATGCACCCTGGCTGAAAATCGCCCAGGCCAGTCGCCACGACCGCATCGGCAGCCCGCATTACCGCAACGACGGCAGCCGCGACCTGCATAACCTGCAACCGCGGCTTTACCAGCACCTGGGCTGGAGTCAACTGGGCGGGCGCTGGCACCTGCAGCTGATCTACCAGTTCTGGTTCGGCCAGCGCCCCAAGCAACACGCCCTGGATCTGTTCGGTGGCGAACTGGACGGCCTGCTCTGGCGCGTCACCCTCGACGCCCAGGGCAATGCCCTGCTCTACGACAGCATCCATCCCTGCGGCTGCTGGCACAGCTTCTACCTGCCGCAAGACTCAACCCTGCAACTGCAACAGGCAGATAACGAGGAGGCGCGCCAGGCGCAGCCCTTGGAGTTCAAGGGCGACCAGGCCGCCACCCTGTGGCTGAGCGCGGGCGAACACCAGTTGCAGTGGGTCGATGCCCGCCGCTCGGCCTACCCGGCAATCGCCTACCAGAGCGCCGAACTCGACCAGCTACGTCAGTTGCCCCACCCCCAGGGACGCCGCAGCCTGTACGGCGCAGACGGCCTGATCCCCGGCAGTCAGCGCCTGGAGCGTTGGCTGTTGTGGCCATCGGGGGTCAAGTCGGCCGGCGCCATGCGCCAGTGGGGGCGGCACGCCACGGCCTTTATCGGCCGCGCGCACTTCGATGACCCGCATTTGCTCGAGCGCTATTTCCCACAGCCCTGAACGCGGCTGGGTGGCAGAAAAACCGGCAATCAGTGCTGGGTGGCCGCCGTGGCGGAACTGTCGGCGGCCGGCGGGAGCACTGCAATCTGGTAGCGGCCAAAAATCTTCAGCAGCTGGCCATTGCTGCGCAGTTGTTCAAGCAGTGCGGCGAACTGCTCGGCGCTGATCGGCGCGCCAGGGCGCAGCAGTACATGGTGGCGATAGCGCTGATCGATGCGTTCGGAAATCAGCAACTGTCCGGCGAACTCCGGATTGCGCGCGATAAAGTCATCAATATAGGAGCGCGTGACCAGGGCGATCTCGGCACGCTTGTGCAGCACCATCAACAGGTTGCTGTCATGGGAATGGGTCAGGGTGGCGTTGAAGGTCTTGGCCAGGTACCCGGGTTCGGCATTGAAGTCGGCAAAGGCGTAGTGATAGCCGTGGTACAGGGCCAGGCGCTTGCCCTGCAGCTGGGCGAAATACTCCTCGCCACGCCCCGGCTCGGCGCGTGCGACAAACACCTCGGTGTCTTCCAGGCCCATATCCAGAGCCTTGTGGGCGATACCCTGCCAACCCCAGGCCGGGTTCTCGAAAATCGCCAGATCGATCCGCCCCTGGCGCAGGTCGCCAAAGCGGCGCTTGATCGAGGTCGGCACTGGCACAAAATGGAAGGCATCCTGCTGCACGTTCAGCGCCTCGAGCAACTCGGCCAGCAAGCCTGGGGCAGGCGCCGTTTGCTCGATTTTGAATACATAAGGAGGAAAATACACGCTGGCCACGCGCACTTCTTGCGCGGCACTGGCCAGCCCGGCCAACAGCAGCAGAGACAGTACGCAACCCCCAGTTAGCCAACGCATAAACGGTGACATACAACCCCAACTTCCTTATCAACCCTGAACGCAGCCTAACCCAGGGAAAGCTGACCGAATAGAAGATTTTCAGTCACTGCCTGAATCCGCCTTGTCCAGATAGTAGCGGCTCAACAACTTATCCAACCGCCCCTCGCGGTTAAGCCCCTGCAACAGACTGGCAAACGTCTGGGGAGTCAACGGCGATTGCGGGCGAAACAGCGCCTGATGCTTGTAGACCTGATCGACCCGCTGCGACACCAGCATGGCCGACCCCTGATCGGGGTGGCGCTGCTGGTACATGCGCAGGTAGGAACGGGTGATCACGGCAACGTCCGCGCGGCCACGCAGAACCATCACCAGATTGTTGTCGTGGGAATAGGTCAGTAACGCGCCAAACTGGTCGGTAAGAAACTGCTGATCGGCATTGAAGTTGGCAAAGCCGTAGTGGTAGCCACTGTACAGGGCCATGCGCTTGCCCTTGAGCTGATCGAAATAACCCTGATCACGCCCCGGCTGCATACGCGCCACATAGACCTCGGCATCCTCGACATGCAGGTTCAAGGCGGCGTGGGCGGTGTCCTGCCAGCCCCACTGCGGCGACTCGAACAGGATCAGGTCGAAACGCCCGCTCTCGAAATCCCGGTAACGGCGCATCGCCGACGTGGCGACCAGGCTGAAGCTGTATTCGCTCTGCGACTCGTTCAGCGCCGCCAGCAGATCCGGCACCAGGCCGACCGGCGTGGCGCTCTCCGGCTTAATCATATAGGGCGGGAAATGGTAGGCGCCGACCCGCACCAGATCGCCGGCCAAAGCTGGAACAACGCTCCACAGCGACAAACCGGCTAATAGACTTCGCAGCAGCATGCGCAAGAGGCAAACCCCACAGCAGACAAGGACAGCAATTGAATTCTCCAGCAGGCCGTTGAGAACCACTGCGCTCGGCGTTGCGCTGTTACGAGACAGTAAAGCAGCCGGCCTTGCTGCTGGCTAAACCGCGCCGGACAAAAGGCTCACGATCTCTTGACGCCAAAATACTATCAAATGGCCATCTAAGCCTAGCTCAAACTTCCTTGACCACCAAAGACAGCGCCTCCTCGGCCAACTGATCGATGCTCATCGGCCCTTCCGGACGAAACCAGGTGGTGGTCCAGCTCAGCGCGCCGGTCAGCAGGCGGCGCAGGATAAAGGGGTCGGCCTTGAAATAGCCGGCGGCCTTGGCTTCGCCCAGCACCTGTAGCCAGAGCTGTTCGTAGTTGTCGCGCAAGTCGAGGATAAAGGCCTGGCCCTCCTCCGACAGCGAGCGCCACTCGTACACCAGCACCGCCATGGCCTCGCCGGTGCCGCCCATGATCGATTGCAGTTCACAGCGGATCAGCGCCAGCACCCGACCGCGCAGGTCGCTGGCCTCGGCCAGGGAGGCCTGCATCAGCGCGGTGTTGTAGCGGATGGTCTCCTCCATCACCGAGCGCAGGATCTCGTCCTTGCTCTTGAAGTGATGAAAGATGCTACCGGACTGAATGCCCACGGCGCTGGCCAGGTCACGCACCGTGGTGCGCTCGTAACCCTTGCTGCGAAACAGGTGCGCGGCAGTTTGCAGCAGCTTGCCGCGGGCGCTGTCCGGATCGGTGATCTGCCCACTGGCCACCAGTTGCTGCATCACCGCCTGAGCTTGTTGATCATCCACGCTAACTAGTCTCCAACCCTATTGGCCTTGGGCAAAACTGCGATTGCCTGCAAGTAGCCGGCAATTTTACCCAAGTGCTTGTCGTCATTAGTGAAATTTATGCCGCGCCGGCCAACCAAGCAAGCGCTTGGCCATACTTAGGTTGAGAAAGATCGCCGCCAGGGCTTTTCAACCAAGCGCTTGCTTGGTAGCCTTCAATTCACCTTATTTATGTGTTGCGGATAATTCCAATGACCAAGACCGTACGCATCGGCTGCGCTTCCGCCTTCTGGGGTGATACCAGCACCGCCGCCGCCCAGCTGGTACAGGGCACCGAGCTGGATTACCTGGTATTCGACTACCTGGCCGAAGTGACCATGTCGATCATGGCTGGCGCGCGGATAAAGAAGCCGGATGAAGGCTATGCCCGTGATTTCGTCGAGGTCCTAGCGCCCCTGCTGGGCACTATCGCCGCCAAGAACATCCGAGTGATCAGCAACGCCGGCGGGGTCAACCCCAGCGCCTGCGCCGCCGCTCTGGCTACGGCCTGTGAGCAGGCCGGAGTCAACTTGAAGATTGCCGTGCTGCACGGCGACAACCTGCAACCCAAGCTCGGTGAGCTGGCCAAGGCCGGCACAGTCGAGATGTTCAGCGGTGCGCCATTGCCGCCCTTCTGCGTGTCGGTCAACGCCTATCTGGGCGCACCGGGCATAGTCGAAGCCCTGAAGCTCGGCGCGGATATCGTGATCACCGGCCGCGTGGTC
>DASUOY010000610.1:0-4391 GCA_036276395.1 Pseudomonas sp. | reverse complement strand
GAATGACGTGGCGAACCGCAAGATTTACGGAGGGAGTCCCAGCAACAGATGACAGGCCAACTGACCAAGCGCCTGAAGCTGGATCTGTGCTTTAGCCGCAATGCGCGGCACTGCTTATGGGGATACGCGTCAAAGTCGAAGTAGAAAGCCCGCCTGTCCCATCTGCTGCCTTTTATGGCCGTAAACCGCTACAATCGCGCCCCTTTCGCGCCCGTGCGCCCGTTTATCTGGACCAAGATTCGTGATCTCCACCGCCAACATCACCATGCAATTCGGCGCCAAGCCGCTGTTTGAAAACGTGTCCGTAAAGTTCAACAACGGCAACCGTTACGGCCTGATCGGGGCCAACGGCTGCGGCAAGTCGACCTTTATGAAGATCCTCGGCGGTGATCTGGAGCCATCTGGTGGCCAGGTGATGCTGGAGCCGAACGTGCGCCTGGGTAAGCTGCGTCAGGACCAGTTCGCCTACGAAGAATTCAACGTGATCGACACCGTGATCATGGGCCATGAGGAGCTGTGGAAGGTCAAAGCCGAGCGCGACCGTATCTACTCCCTGGCGGAGATGAGTGAAGAAGACGGCATGAAGGTCGGTGAGCTGGAGGGCGAGTTCGCCGAGATGGACGGCTACACCGCCGAATCCCGCGCTGGCGAGTTGCTGCTTGGTCTGGGTATTCCGTTGGAGCAGCACTTCGGCCCGATGAGCGAAGTTGCCCCGGGCTGGAAACTGCGCGTGTTGCTGGCTCAGGCGCTGTTCTCCGATCCGGACGTGCTGCTGCTGGACGAACCGACCAACCACCTGGACATCAACACCATCCGCTGGCTGGAAAACATCCTCACGGCGCGTAACAGCACCATGATCATCATTTCCCACGACCGTCACTTCCTCAACTCGGTCTGCACTCATATGGCGGACCTGGACTACGGCGAGCTGCGCCTGTTCCCGGGCAACTACGATGAGTACATGACCGCCGCGACCCAGTCGCGCGAGCAGTTGCTGTCGGATAACGCGAAGAAGAAGGCGCAGATTTCCGAGTTGCAGAGTTTCGTCAGCCGCTTCTCGGCCAACGCCTCGAAAGCCAAGCAGGCCACCAGCCGCGCCAAGCAGATCGACAAGATCCAGCTGGCCGAGGTCAAGCCGTCGAGCCGGGTCAGCCCGTTTATCCGCTTCGAGCAGACCAAGAAACTGCACCGCCAGGCCGTGACCATCGAGCAGATGTCCAAGGGTTTCGATGGCAAGACCCTGTTCAAAAACTTCAGCTTCACCGTCGAAGCCGGCGAGCGCGTGGCCATCATCGGCCCCAACGGCATCGGCAAGACCACCCTGCTGCGCACCCTGGTCGGTGAACTGACCCCGGACGCCGGCGCGGTGAAATGGACGGAAAGCGCCGAGGTCGGCTATTACGCCCAGGATCACGCCCACGACTTCGAAGACGATGTCAGCCTGTTCGACTGGATGGGCCAGTGGACCCAGGGCGAGCAGATCATCCGCGGCACCCTGGGGCGCATGCTGTTCAGCAACGACGAGATCCTCAAGTCGGTCAAGGTCATCTCCGGTGGTGAACAGGGTCGCATGCTGTTCGGCAAGCTGATCCTACAAAAGCCCAACGTACTGGTGATGGACGAACCGACCAACCACCTGGATATGGAATCCATCGAAGCGCTCAACCTGGCGCTGGAGAACTACCCGGGCACGCTGATCTTCGTCAGCCATGACCGCGAGTTCGTCGGCTCCCTGGCGACCCGCATCATCGAACTGTCGGAAAACGGCGTGACCGACTTCAGCGGCACCTACGACGACTACCTGCGCAGCCAGGGCGTGATCGTCTAAAGACCGCCACACAAAAAAACGCCCCGTTCGAGCAGCCTCGAACGGGGCGTTTTGCTGTGTACCGAGCCAATCAACCCGGCATATAGCCGCGTAGAACGCCGCCTAACCAAGCGCCGTCGAACAGCAGCCAATCGATCCAGAATGCCTGATGCAGCGCCACAATGGCCCAGAACGGCAGCTGATAGGCGACCTTGCGGGTTTTGTGGCGAAAGCACTGCTGCGCCAGCAAGGCTCCGGGCCAGCCACCCAGCAGCTCGACCAGGTGCATGGTGTTTTCCGGCGTGCGCCAGCGCCCCTTTAGCGCGCTGGCCTTATCGAGCCAGTATTGGCAAAAGCTGAGCAGGCTGGTCAGCAGATAAGCCAGCAGCGCCCAGATAAACCCCGACTCGACCAAGAGCTGCGCGGCGCCCAGCAATGGCGCCGTACACAATGCGGCGAAAACCAGCAATTTAATGCCCGGGTTCTGTATTCCAGCAGCCGGGGCGCGGGCGGGTTTGCGTGTGCCTGGCATGGCACTCGCGGTTTTGACGGGCTGCGGCTTGTGGCGAATCAGCGGCTGGTCCAGCGCCAATACCCCGGCCAGACGCACATGCTCGGCGCGCATGCGCCCCTGCTTATCCTTATTGGCGATATAGGCCACCGTATCTCCGGCGACAGGCCGGCGCTCGCCCCGCATGGCCGAGATATGCGCAAACACCTCTGCGCCGCCCCGCTCTGGCTGAATAAAGCCAAAGCCCCGGTCGTCATCCCAGCTCTTCAACCGCCCCTGCTGCTCCATCTATCGCCACTCATGGTTGAAAGCGCTGCATTCTAAAGAATTTGACCGGGGTAGTGCCGATACAAAAAGTCCAGCAACAGCCGATTGACCTGCCCAGCCTGCTCATTCTGAATCCAGTGCCCGCAATCTTTCAGCACATGCTGCTCAAGGCGCGCGATGCGCTTGGGCATCTGCTTGAGGGTGTAGGCCTCCAGGCTGCCTACGGGGTCTTTATCGCCGAGCAGAAACATGGCCGGCTGCTCGATCTGCCGGTCAGCCAGGACCTCGGTGCGCTGCCAGGTGCGCTCGAAATTGCGATACCAGTTGAGCGCGCCGTAAAAGCCGCGGCTCTCGAAGGTTTTCAGGTAGTGCGCGAATGCCGCACTGTCGCACCAGGCCGGCAGCGTGCCTGGGTCCTGCATGCCATCGAACAGCCCGGCGCCAGCGGGTTTTTCCTGCAGAAAGTGATCCCTTGGCACGGCGGCCGAGCTGTTGTGCATCATCATGCGCAGCGTTCGTGACATGTCGGCGTCCAGTTCCGCCTCGGCCACGCCAGGCTCCTGGAAATACACAATGTAATGAAAGCGTCCGGCATACAGCTGGCGCATGACCTCGATGGCCGGCTGCCTGGGCCGCCCGCCAAAGGGCACCGCCATCCCCACCACGGCCCGCACCCGCGCGGGTTCGAGAAGCGCCAGGTGCCAGGCAATAGGCGCGCCCCAATCGTGACCGACGATGCAGGCCTCAGGCTGGCCGAGTTGATCCATAGCAGCCTGGATATCGGCGCAGATGGTCAGCACGTCATAGGCCGCAGGATCGCGCGGCGCACTGCTCTGGCCATAGCCGCGCATTTCCGGGATCAGCACCCGGTAACCGGCAGCCGCCAAGGGCTCGATCTGCTGCCGCCAGGAATGCCAGCATTCGGGAAAGCCATGCAGCAACCAGAGCGGTCGCCCCGTGGCGGGGCCGGCGCTATACAGGCTGAGGTCGATGCCGTTGACCTGGAGAATTTGCTGCTCAAGCTGATCCATGTACCCCTCCTTTACTGAGGCCACTATGGCAAAGGCGCCCCCTGGGGTGCGCCTTTTATCTATCCGCCGAATGCAGCCCCAGCAATCAAGACTGTACGGTGCTCCAGTCGATCCACTGCAGCTGCCAAGTCGCCAGGATCAACAGGCCGAAACCGATGCGATACCAGGCAAAGGCCGCATAGCTGTGGTTGCCAATAAACTTGAGCAACGCCCGCACCGCGATCATGGCGAAGATAAAGGAGGTGATAAAACCTATGGCAAACACCGGCAGATCACTGGCCTGGAACAGATCGCGGTACTTGTAGCCGGAGTACAGCGCAGCGCCAACCATGGTCGGCATCGCCAGAAAGAAGGAAAACTCGGTCGCCGCCTTGCGCGACAGGCCGAACAGCAGGCCGCCGATAATAGTCGCCCCCGAGCGCGAGGTGCCGGGAATCATTGCCAGGCACTGGGCGCAGCCAACTTTCAAGGCATCCTTCCAGGTCATATCGTCGACACTTTCGGCATGCACCAGATGCGTGCGCCGCTCGGCCCACAGCATGATCACCCCACCCACCACCAAGGCCAACGCCACGGTGATCGGATTGAACAGGTAATGATGGATAACATCGGCAAAAGCCACGCCCAGCGCCACGGCAGGCAGGAAGGCAATCAGCAGGTTGGCGGTAAAGCGCTGTGCTTGGCGCTGCCTGGGCAACCCTAGGACTATGTCGACTATCTTGCGCCGGTACTCCCAGACCACCGCGAGAATAGCGCCCAGCTGGATAATGATATT
>DASUOY010000609.1:0-2438 GCA_036276395.1 Pseudomonas sp. | reverse complement strand
CGCGTGGTTTCCAGTCGCCCTGTGTTCCAGACGCTGGTTGCGTCCAGCGCCTTGTTACGGTCATAGCTGCGGCCCAACTCCAGGCGGCTATGCCAGGTCTGATTCACTTGCCCTTCGAGATAGCTGCTGAAACTGCTGACGCGGAATTGGTCATGCGGTTCGCTGGGGGCAAACTCATAAGCGTCGTCGTACTCACTGTCGCCCCGTTGATCATTGAGGCTGAGCCCGGCTTGCCAGTCATTATTCAGCTTATGTTGCAGGCTCAGGGACAGAGCCCGGCTGCGCAGGGCGTCATGGTCGCTGTCTGCGCCCTGGTCGTCTCGGGTGCGGTCGAAGCCGGCACTTTCATCCAGGCTGGCGCCCAGGTGGAAGGTGGTTTGTTGGTCGCCGCCAGACAGGCCAAGACGCCTTTCGAAGGTTTGGTTGCTGCCGGCGGCAATGCGCAGTTCTGGTTCAAGGCCTGCTTTTGCGCGGCGGGTGAATATCTGGATCACTCCGCCAATGGCGTCGGCGCCATAAAGGCTGGAGCGCGGCCCGCGTACGACCTCGATACGTTCAATGTTATCGACGCTCAGGTAATCCAGGCGTGCAATGCCGCTGGCGGCCGAGGCAATGCGTTGGCCGTCGACCAGGACAAGGGTTTGCGCAGTGCTGCTGCCGCGCACGAAATAGGACGGTACGCCGCTGCTGCTGCCGGTCTGGATGCCTGGAACTCGCCTGAGCAATTCCGTTACGTCACGTGCCTGCAGGCGGTCGATGGCTTCACGAGTAAAAACCGTGGTGGCTGCGGTGGCCTGGTTGCGCGGCTCGGCCTGGCGCCCCGAGCTGATGACCAGGGCTGGCACGGCGAGCGCATGCTGGGCGCTATCGTGGGTTTCGGCCTGGACGGCGGGTGGCAGTAGCGCCACAGCCAAGGCAATACGGGACAATTTCACGTAGAGAATCCTCAAAAGGTCGAACGACTTTTGAGAAGGGCAGGGGCAAGAACGGGCGCGCGGGCGCGGCCTGAGCTTGACGGTGATGCCCTCCGCAACACCAGTCACATCCAGCAGGGCCGGTTTCCGGACTCTCGACTTGCGCGGCCTCGCCTTCCCGGAGTAGTCCAGTGGCGTGTGAGGCGGCGTACAGATCCCGATCTGTGGTCGATTACCGTTGCGGGGGCAGCGCCGGGATTACTCGTCATAAGCTCACCGGCTTCCCGTTTAACGCCGCTTCTTGGATAAAGCGGCGCACCCTGGCGGAAGTAAAACGCCGCGCACCTTAATGCGCGGCGGTATGGGTTACAAGCGGGCGGCGTTCATGTCTGGACGAGTGGCGCTCAGCTTGTCAGCGTCGCCAGGCGTTTGCGCACAGCCGCTTCGATGCCGGCGGCATCCAGGCCGCACTCGGCGAGCATCTGTGCCGGCTTGGCGTGCTCGACGTAGTAGTCGGGCAGGCCCAGGTGCAGCATCGGCTTGAGGATATTCTCGCGGGCGAGGAATTCACTGACCGCGCTGCCGGCACCGCCCATGATGCTGTTCTCTTCGATGGTGACCAGCAGCTCGTGGCTGGCCGCCAGCTCACGCACCAGGGCTTCGTCCAAGGGTTTGACAAAGCGCATATCGACCACGGTGGCGTCGAGTGCTGCGCCAACCTTGAGCGCCTCACTCAGCTGCACGCCGAATACCAGCAGGGCGACCTTTTGGCCTTGGCGACGGACGATGCCTTTGCCGATTTCCAGTGGCTCCAGGCCGGGTTCGATGGCGGCGTTCGGGCCGCTACCGCGTGGATAGCGCACCGCCGCCGGGCCATCGAACAGGTGGCCGGTGCTGAGCATGCGGCGCAACTCGTTTTCATCGCTGGGCGTCATTACCAGCATGCCGGGGATGCAGCGCAGGTAGGAGAGGTCGAAACTGCCGGCGTGGGTTGGGCCGTCTTCGCCGACCAGGCCGGCGCGGTCGATGGCGAACAGCACGTCGAGGTGCTGCACGGCCACGTCGTGGATCAGCTGGTCGTAGGCGCGCTGCAGGAAGGTGGAGTAGATCGCCACTACCGGCTTGGCGCCATCGCAGGCCATGCCGGCGGCCAGGGTCACCGCATGCTGTTCGGCGATGGCTACGTCGAAATAGCGCTCGGGATAACGTTCGCTAAAGGCCACCAGGTCCGAGCCTTCCTTCATCGCCGGGGTAATACCGACCAGGCGTGGGTCTGTCGCGGCCATATCGCACAGCCATTGGCCGAATACGCTGGAGTATTTCGGGCCGCTTGCTTGCTTGGGTTGCGCAGCTGGCGCGTTGATCGGCTCCAGCTTGGTGATAGCGTGATAGCCGATCGGGTCGGCTTCGGCCGGGGCAAAGCCCTTGCCCTTTTTGGTCACCACATGGAGGAACTGCGGGCCGTCCAGATCGCGCATATTGCGCAGGGTGGCGAGCAGGGTCGGCAGGTCGTGGCCGTCGATG